>CAZEQA010000114.1:0-5370 GCA_964514265.1 uncultured Planctomycetia bacterium
TCGGAAAGGGAATGAAGGGCGTCAGCAATCATCGCCTTACTAAAACCTAATATGCCTGCGAATAGCTTAAAGATGGTTAAGGCTATATTAGTAAGCAGCCCTACTTGAATACAGGTTTTGGGAGAAAGCAGGTCAATTTTGCCCATAGCTTTTTCTTCCATATCGTAATTGTATAACATATATGAGTATTTTAGTCAAGTATTCCTCGGTATCTGTCCGGTAGGGTTAATCCTCTAAGTTACAAGATGCGGACGAAAATATAGTATAAACCTATCAAGATAAAAATTATCCCTGTAATTCTTTTTGCATATATTTCAAACCGTGCTAATTTACGAAGCCTTTGTAGCAAGGGGGCATGGATTTATAGAAGTAAGTATCCCAAGCCATAAGGCGGATAGAACTGCCATTAATGTATCATTCATCACAGCTCGTTAAGGTAACTTATTATTTCATCCCTTACATATTGATGAAATTTTGATTTGTCTCTTAAGTATTCCCAAATTTTAGTAAGATTTTTTGCCTTTATTTCTTTATCATTTTTTACCAGCGACAATACGATCGACCTAGTATAAAGCTGGTAATTATTGACAAAATGTGACACCCTTATAAACAAGCAAAACTTTTTTGAGCCTCATTTTCCAGTCCTTAGCACTCTATTTTTGAAGGCAAAGGTGCCTTGGAAATTTTTAATCTTAATTCACATCTTAGGCATCGCTCTGCCTCTTGGACTGCTCTCTTTTCATTAAGGCCGTATTCTACCTGGGAAAAACTATGTAATCTCTTAGCTACAGAAAGACTGGGCATTTTAACTCTTTTTTTATAAGCGAATCTTTCTTCCCTTCCCAAACAA
This sequence comes from uncultured Planctomycetia bacterium, assembly GCA_964514265.1. Lineage (GTDB taxonomy): Bacteria > Omnitrophota > Gorgyraeia > JAFGHF01 > JAFGHF01 > CAZEQA01. The sequence goes on from CAZEQA010000114.1 coordinate 851, forward strand.
GGAGTTCCCTCCTCTTCTAGAATAAACTTTTGGTCAATTTCGCCTTTTCCTCCCAAATATTTATCTATAGAAATTGCGGCATATCTTGCAGCCTGAATCGCTTCAATTATAGAAGCGGGGCCGCTTACCGCGTCTCCTCCTGCAAATACCCCATTCATTGAACAAGACATAGTTTCTGCGTCTGCCTGAATAGTTCCCTTTTTGCCCATCGAAAGAGCAAAATTCTTTGGCACCACAGGTCTTTGGCCGATAGCCGTTATTAATCTATCCGCCTTAATTATAATTTTACTTCCTTCGACGGGAATGGGCCGCCTTCTGCCACTTGAGTCGGGCTCGCCCAGTCTCATCCGGATGCATTCTATTTTTAATTTATCGCGTTCAGGCAATATCTCTCTAGGTGCTACGAGAAAACGAATCTTTACCCCCTCTTTTAAGGCTTCTTCTACTTCTTCCGGCAACGCGGGCATTTCCTCGCGGGTTCGCCGATACAGTATAGTGGTTTTTTTTGCTCCTATCCTTAAAGTACTTCTCGCTACATCTATAGCTACATTACCCCCTCCAACAACTACCACTTCTGCGCCAATATCTACTTTTTTACCGAGATTGATAGACCGCAATAGGGAAATCCCATCTAACACGCGCGGATCATTTTCTCCGGAGAGCCCCATTTTTATGCCATCTTGGGCGCCCAATGCCAAAAAGATCGCATTGAAACCCTGATTAAACAGTTTATCAAGTGATTCTATTTTTGTGTTGATTTTTATCTTCACGCCGATATTCTCTATATCCTTAATTTCCTGATTTAAAATATTCCTCGGTAGTCGATATCCAGGTATTGCTGTTCTCATCATCCCGCCCGGTTCAGGCAGGGCTTCGAAAACAGTTACTGAATGCCCTAATTTCCTAAGAAACCAAGCGGCAGTTAGACCGGCTGGCCCCGAACCTACAATCGCAATTCTCTTACCTGTTTCCGGAGGAATCCTGATTTTAGACCGCCATCTGCCCGAATCTCGTTCAGCTACAAACCTTTTTAACGCCTTTATAGCTATCGGCTCATTTAATTGACTTCTACGGCATACTTCTTCGCATGGATGATTGCATAGATAACCCAATATAAGCGGAAAAGGAACCTTTTCTCTTATAACCTCCAGGGCATCTTGAAATTTCCCTGCTGCAATTAGCCTGACATATCGCGCGGCATCTATTCCTGCGGGGCAAGTATTGGTGCATGGGAGAAGCGTTTTTTCACGGTCTTTTTCCTCAAATTTTTCTTTATCAACTAATGCCCCGGAAGGACATACCTCCACGCAAGCTAAACAGAATTTACAAGCCGCATCTTTCATGGGTAAATTGCAGCTTGTACCTACAATGGTATTTATACCACGATTTATAAATCCGATTACCCCTATTTCCCTTACTTCCTGGCACATTCTAGTGCAACGCCCGCATAAAATGCATCTATCAAGGTCCCTAATAAATAACGGTTCGTCTGAAATCACGGGAATATTTCTGGGTTTAGAAAAATATCCTGGGAGTACTTCCTTACTGCCTATCCAGTCGGCAACTTTCTTTAATTGCGATGATTTTTCTATCTCTTTCGGGTGTTCACTTAAAATAAGCCACATAATGTCTTTCCTAAGTTCTTGAATTCTTTTGGTATTAGTATACACAACCATTCCTTCCTTGACTGTGGTAGTGCAAGCGGTAGGAATTTCTTTCATACCCTCAATCTCTACAATACATAAGCGGCATGCGCCTATGGGAGGGATATCGGGATGGTAACATAAATTTGGTATATAAATACCGGCCTCCAGCGCTGCCTCAAGCACTGTTTTTCCCGTCTCTGTTCTTATTTCTTTACCGTTAATATTTAATCTGATCATTTTATCGCCATAAAAGGGCATACATTAATGCAGGCCTTGCATTTTATGCATTTGTCTTTATTAATTTTCGCATACTCTTTTTTCTTCCAATCAACGGCGCCGACCGGACATACTTCAAAACAGCGGCCGCATTTGATACACTTATCTTCCATAACCTCAAATCGTAAAAGTTCCAAACATACGTGAGAAGGGCAAATTTTATCTTTTATATGGGTTTGATATTCATCTAAAAAATACCTTAGCGTCGTCAATACCGGATTGGGGGCGGTATTGCCAAGTCCGCAAAGCGCGGTATCTTTTATAGCAGCAGCCATCCCTTGTAAAAAATCAAGGTGCCCGTTCTTACCCTTACCTTCACTAATTTCTTCAAGAACTTCTAACATTCTTTTTAAACCTATCCTGCAAGGCACGCATTTGCCACATGATTCCGCCACGGTAAAATCTAGAAAAAATCTTGCTATATCAACCATGCAGGTGCGTTTGTCCATTACAATCATACCGCCTGAACCCATGATGGCGCCTGTGCCGGTAATGGACTCATAGTCAATAGGTGTGTCTAAAAGGCTTTCGGGAAGACATCCGCCTGAAGGGCCTCCTATCTGCACGCCTTTGAAACCTATATTTTTATTTGCCATTCCGCCTCCAGGACCATATATGAGTTGGCGGATCGTGGTTCCCATCGGGACCTCTACAAGGCCTGTATTTTTTACTTTCCCCGCAAGTGCAAAAAGTTTTGTGCCCTTGCTCCTTTCGGACCCTATAGAAGAAAACCACCCTGCTCCTTTTGTGATGATATGCCTAATATTGGCAAACGTCTCTACATTATTAATCAGCGTTGGTTTACCCCATAATCCTTCCTGCGCAGGAAACGGCGGCCTGGGTACCGGCATCCCTCTTCGTCCTTCAATTGATGCGATGAGGGCGGTCTCTTCCCCGCATACAAATGCGCCGGCGCCCTGCTTTATGCTAATATCAAATGAAAATTTGCTACGAAATATATTCTTACCTAAGAATCTTTTTTTGCCGGCCTGTGAAATTGCCATATTTAATCTTTTTAACGCCAGCGGATATTCTGCACGGCAATAAATAAGCCCTTGGTTCCCACCGATGGCATAAGCGGCGATAACCATACCTTCGATTACAGATTGCGGATCTCCCTCTAATATACTACGGTCCATAAATGCGCCCGGGTCGCCCTCATCAGCATTGCATATTACATATTTCATATCGCCTTTTGCATTTTTGCAAAATTCCCACTTTAATCCGGTAGGGAACCCTGCTCCGCCTCTACCCCTAAGACCTGACTTTTTAACTTCGGCTATTATTTTTTCCGGAGCCATATCAAAAATCTTCTTTAAGGTATCATAGCCGCCGCTTGCTATGTAATCATCTATATTTTCCGGGTCGATCTCCCCGCAATTTGAGAGGACGATTCGCGTTTGCCCAGAAAAGAACTGTTCATAATCTTTGCCTGCCTGTAATTCCTTGATTGGTTGCCCTTTCAGAAGGTGCTGCTGGACAATTTTAGGCACATCTTCCGGCTTTATATATTCATAAGTAACTCTGCCGAGTTCCGGCGTAATAACATCTACCAATACATCTCTGAATAAGCCTCTATCGCCGGTTTTGACAATTTTACACCTGTCGATTAATTTGTGACGCTTTAGTTCATTGTTGAAAATTTCCTCTACCTTCTCAGCGCCTGCTGAAATGCCGCTTGTGCCCATGCATATAAGAATTTTAATTTTCATCTATTTGGCTTTCCCTAACCGATACCTATCCAAAAGCTTATCTACCTTTTGGACGCTACACCTTCCAAAGAAGTTATTATCAATTACAACAACGGGTGCCATGCCACAGCATCCGAGACAAGCAACTCTTTCCAGAGAAAACACACCATCCTGCGTAGTCTCGCCTTCAGTTATTCCCAATTTGTCGGACATATAATCAAGGATTTCCTTCCCGCCCATAACATGGCAAGCAGTGCCCTGGCAAACTTTAATTATATGTTTACCCCGTGGAGTAAGATAGAATTGGGCATAAAATGTCAATATTCCAAAAATATTTATAGGATAAGTTGATAATTCTTTAGATATCAATTTTATGGATTCCCGGGGAACATATCCATAAATAGCTTGGATATCCTGCAACAGCGGAATTAATATACCCTTTTTTTTACGATATCGCTTAATTGCCTTTTTTGCATCAAAAAGGTCAACTTTCATTTCTGCACTCCCCTGGACTGATTAACATAGTATTAGTAAGATTATATACTCCAAAAAAATAAAAACCAAGAAAAATCTGTAAAGACTCATTTTCTGCCATTTCCAAAAAATTAGCCCTGCAGGTACCTGCAGGGCTAGTCATCAAGAATGGCTCTCCATATTGGACGAGTTTCACAACCGGCTATATACTATTTCGCAATATTCACATTAACGGCGCGTGGTCCTTTGGGAGAATTTTCAACTTCAAACTCGACTTCTTCATCCCCCTTCAAGGCATCAAATGTAATACCCTCAAGACTACTCTGGTGGAAGAATACTTGCCTGCCGTCTGTATCATCAATAAAGCCAAAACCTCTATCACGAACCAGTTTATTTATTTTTCCTTTATGCATATCGTATCTCCTTAATACCC
>CAZEQA010000115.1:0-5308 GCA_964514265.1 uncultured Planctomycetia bacterium
CCCAAATTACCCGCGGGTGCTCTATCTTTGGGAAAGCGCCCAGTTGCTTAATGTTTAGTTCAAACCGGTTATGCCCGCCAGACAATTGGTCAATTACCTTCTTTATCTCTTCTATCAGCTCAAGGCTCACATTACCGAGGAACTTTAAGGTAAGATGTATCCCTTCGGGTTTGGCCCATTTTATATCCGCTTCAGCTTTCTTCAGCTCATTTTGGATCTGGGCCAACTGTTCCTGAATCTCCGCCGTAAGCTCTAAGGCAATAAAGCTTCTAACTGTTTGCATGTGGAAGTAAGATGTTTAGAAGACATACTCTCCCTTTCTAACCTGACCATTCTAACCAGGTTAGAAAGGGGGGATTAGCGCCTTCACCTTGAAGTGCAGGCCGCCGTGACGCACACCAGCATAATTAACAAGCCGGCAAAGAATTGCAGCGAGCCCCGTTACAAATTTACAAAGACGCTTTAGATAAATCAGAAAGTCTATGCTTAAAGCCAACCCCTTTTGCTTAAGCTAAAGCTTTACAGTAAATTTGGAACGGGGCGAGCGAAGCAATAACACCGAGTAAAACTGTTTGCTATATCAAATATCGTCGAACGATATCCAGGGCTGCTTGGGAGGCGCGCAGGCGCACCGCATCTCTATCGCCGTGAAAATGGAACTCCTGGCAGAGGATTTTTCGTGGCGAAGCTAAAGCAATATAGACAAGACCCACGGGCTTTTCTTTTGTCGCGCCACCAGGACCGGCAATCCCGGTTACTCCCAGGCCTAAGTCTGTCTTTGCTAGTTGCTTTATGTTTTTAGCTAAAAGTTGAGCTGTCTCTTTACTTACCGCACCAAATTTTTTCAGAACTTGCGCAGGAACTCCCAATAAAGATTGTTTTGCTTGATTGCTATAAACCACAACTCCTAAAGGGAAGTATTTGGAGCTACCGCTGACATTAGTGAGCCGCTTAGATATTAAGCCGCCAGTGCAAGATTCGGCAATGGCGATAGTCTTTTTGGCTTTATTTAGGCCTTTGGCTAAGACCTCTTCTAAAGTTTGTCTATCCGTTCCATAGATATATTCTTTTAGACGCCAACGGATTTTGCTTTCTACTGGTTTAATCGATTTTTCTGCCTGGGACTTAAGTTTAGCTTTGGCGGTGATGTTTAAATCCACACTTTCAGTATGGGCATAGATTCCTACTGTTACTGGCGGTTTAAGTTTGAGGATATCCTTGAGCTTTTGGTTCACTTGAGATTCGGCAAGACCTGTGGTTCTGATTGCCCGTGAGACTATTACCCACTCTCTGGCAAAATGTTTCGCCAGATATGGAATTACGTCGCGTTCCATCATCGGTTTCAATTCTTGAGGCACACCCGGTAGAGCAATTAATACCTTTTTCTCATAAAGAATGATTAAACCCGGAGCTGTGCCCACTTCATTTTTCAAGACCCGATCTGTTCGGTCAGGGATTAAGGCCTGGCGGATGTTGGACTTGGGCATAGGGATATGACGCCTGTGAAAATGCTCTTTTATCTCTTTCAAGACAACGGGATTTAAGGTAAGCTTGCTTTGGGTGGCCTGAGCAATAATTTCTAGAGTCAAGTCATCTACGGTGGGCCCCAGCCCTCCCGTAGTAATCACAATATCTGACCTATGCAGGGCCCTTTTTAATACTGTAAACAGCCGTATTCTATTATCGCCCACAGTGGTATGGTAGAAGAGGTCTATCCCTAAAGCGGCGAACTTTTTGCTTAAATAGGCGGCGTTAGTATTTACAGTTTTGCCCAGAAGTAATTCTGTACCAATAGAGATAATTTCTGCTTGCATCCTCAACTCCTGATGTAACCATTATACGACGAATAGAAGCAGTTAGCAAGGTCTTTTTAGGATGCAAAAAAACGCTTTACAAATCGTCTTTAAAGTTGTATAATTTTTTATCGTTGTCCAAGGTAAGGTATAGAACAAAGAGGAGGTAAAAAATGGCAGAGCAAAGAAAAAAGGAGCAGGTTCAAGGGGCCAAGGCAAAGGCATTAGAATTGGCCTTAAGCCAGATTGAAAAGCAGTTTGGCAAGGGTTCAATTATGAAGTTAGGTCAGGATGTAAAGGTGGATGTGCCAATTATTTCTACCGGAGCCCTTTCTCTAAATTTGGCCTTAGGGATAGGAGGGATTCCTCGAGGTAGAGTGGTGGAGATATTTGGTCCGGAGGCAAGCGGAAAGACCACCCTTACCTTGACGGTAATCCGCGAGGCCCAGAGGAATGGTGGCGTGGCTGCATTTATTGATGCCGAACATGCCTTTGATTATGCCTATGCCAAAAAACTGGGATTGAATCTGGATGATTTGCTGGTTTCCCAGCCGGATACTGGAGAGCAGGCCCTGGAGATTGCCGAGACTTTGGTAAGAAGCAATGCGGTAGATGTAATTGGCATAGATTCAGTGGCGGCTTTAGTTCCCCGCGCAGAGATTGAGGGCGAGATGGGTGCGTCTCATATGGGTCTGCAGGCTAGACTTATGTCTCAGGCCTTGCGCAAGCTTACCGCGGCCATCAGTAAGTCCAAGACCTGTGTAATCTTTATCAATCAGATCCGCGAAAAGATTGGAGTAATGTTTGGCAATCCCGAAACCACCCCTGGCGGAAGGGCCTTAAAATTTTATGCTTCGATTAGACTTGATTTACGCCGCTTGGCTCAAATCAAGTCAGGCGATACAATTATTGGTAACCGCGTTCGGGCTAAGGTAGTCAAAAACAAAGTAGCCCCTCCTTTTCGGAAGGCAGAATTTGATATCCTATATGATCAGGGTATCTCCAACTCCAGTTGCATCTTAGATATGGCCTTAGAGCATAATATCTTGCAGAGGTCAGGGGCCTGGTTTGTTTATGGCCAGGATAAAATTGGACAGGGCAAAGAAAACGCACGGCGTTTCTTAGAACAAACGCCTAAGTTATTAAAAGAATTAGAAATAAAGGTTAAGGAGAAAGTAAGTGAGGCCTAAACTTATGGAGCGATAGCAAGATTCTTCGCTTTGCTCAGAATCGCAGTGCTTAAGGAATGAAATGACGAAGTGCGGCATAAGTCCAGTGCTCATTAAAATCAAGGAGAGACGGACGTGATTAAGTTCAAAGAAGACAAGAGTAAAATCTGGATTTTGGCTTTAGTTGTAGGTGTAGTTTGTGGCTTTATCCTAGCCGTACGTTTGAACCTTTTGCCGACAACGAAGGCCGAATATAAAAGTGAAGTATCTTCCATAACTGTTGAGCAGGTACTGGAAAATAGCTTTGTCAAAGTGGCCAAAGAAGTTGGGTCGGCGGTGGTCAGTATTAGCACCGAGCATACCGAGAAAATCGGTTCCCAGCGTTACTTCCGTTTTTTTGGCGACGATGAATTTGAACGTTACTTTGATGAGTACCTTAAAGACTTCTTTGGAGATATTCCTAGAGAATATACGCAGAGGGGTTTAGGTTCAGGATTTATTATTGACCAAGAAGGATATATCTTGACCAATCAGCATGTAATTCAAGATGCCGATAAGATTACAGTAACGCTCCCCGACGGAAGAAGGATTGAGGCTGAACTTAAAGGAAGTGACCCGCGCTCGGATTTAGCCGTAATTAAGATTAATGCCCATAATCTGCCTGTGGCCAAGTTGGGCAATTCCGATGAAATAAAAATTGGTCAGTGGGCGATTGCCGTGGGTAATCCTTACGGATTTATTGTGGGCAGTGCCGAACCTACTGTTACCGCAGGTATAGTTAGCGCCACAGGCCGTTCTCTGCCGCAGGCCTCGCAGCGGCGCAATTATACTGACTTAATCCAGACCGATGCGGCCATTAACCCGGGAAATAGCGGAGGCCCTCTGGTCAATCTAAGGAGTGAAGTAATTGGTATCAATGTGGCTATCTTCAGTCCTAGTGGAGGCAATATAGGCATTGGTTTTGCCATTCCCAGCAATACTGCTAAGGAGATTTTGGCCCGGCTTATCGCGGGCAAAAAGGTCCTTTACGGTTGGTTAGGCATCAGCGTTCAAGACTTAAACGAGGAATTAGCCGAATATTTTGCTATCTCTGATGGGCAGGGTGCGTTGGTAGTTAAGGTACTCGAAGATAGTCCGGCAGAGAAGGCCGGGTTTAAAGAGGGTGATGTAATTAGAAAAGTTGTCGGTAAAGAGGTTAAAGATGTACGTGGACTTCTTCGCGAGGTCGGGAAGACCGAAGTAGGAAGGGTTATAAACGTGGAGGTAATCCGCGAAAAGAGAGTGTTTACTTTAACAGTGGAGGTGGGCCAGCGGCCTGAGGACTTTGAAGAAGTTGTCCGGGCCTCGGAAAAAGTTTGGCGGGGCATGGAAGTTAGCGAGATAACCTCTGAGTTAGCCCGGCGATACGGAATAGAGGAACAGCAAGGCGTGGTAGTTAGTTATGTTGAGCCGCAAAGTTCTGCTTACCAGGCAGGACTTACGCCCGGGGATGTGATTATCTTCATTAATAATCAACGCATCAAAAATATAAAAGATTACGAATCTGTAACCAAGACCGTGAAAGGCAATGCGCTCATCCGCACAGACAAGGGCTTCAAGATCATCAAAGAATAAGATTGCAATTATGGGTGAGGATAGAGAATTTTTAAAAGCCAAGAATTATACTTTTAAACTTTTAAGTTACCGCCAAAGAAGCACCAAAGAGATAAACGAACGCCTGAAAAAAAGGGGTTTTGCCCCCAGGGTTATTAAACAGACCATCGAATATTTAAGTCAACTCCAATTTTTAAACGATGAGAGTTTTGCTAAGTCTTGGATCCAGGCCAAGATACAATCAAAACCTTCGGGAAGGTTTTTGTTGCGTTATCAATTAAGGCAAAAGGGAGTGGCTGAGGAGGTATTGGAAAAGGTCTTCAGCGAGTATCTCAGTCAGTATAACGAGGCTGATGCCGCCCGGAAACTTGCCGCTTCCCGACGCAAGCGCTATAAAGGCCTTGAATCTCCAAAAGTTAAGAAAAGATTATATGATTATCTTTGCCGGCGGGGTTTTACCCAGGAGGCAATCCTGCAGGCAATAGATCGTAAAGGAGAAAGCGCCTGACCCCTTTTTGAGAGAGACCAATATTGACTACCGATGAGTTAAGGCAGAGGTTCTTAAGATTTTTCGCATCTAAGAACCACAAAATAAATCCCAGTGGCTCCCTTATTCCCCAAGACGACCCTACGCTTTTATTTACCAGCGCGGGAATGAATCAGTTTAAGCAAGAGTTCTTAGGTAAATCCACAGAATTCAAGCGCCGGGCCACTTGCCAGAAATGTCTGCGTACCGGCGATTTAGATAAAGTC
>CAZEQA010000116.1:0-1801 GCA_964514265.1 uncultured Planctomycetia bacterium
GGGGCAATTGTCTTGAAAGTCTTGATTTATAAATGTGAAGTCTACGCACAGAAGAAAGAGGAATCATATTTACAAGAAGAGGCACAAGGAGCTAAACATGGTATTGATGCCCAAAAGAGTTAAATATCGTAAGTCCCAGAGAGGAAAGCGCCGAGGTCTATCCACGAAAAACTCAAGCGTCTCTTTTGGCGAATATGGATTACAGGCATTAGAGAATGCCTGGTTAACTAATGTGCAGATTGAAGCAGCAAGGGTTGCACTAACCAGACACTTACAAGAGGCGGGTAAAATCTGGATTAGGGTTTTTCCTGATAAATCTGTAACCAAAAAACCTGCAGAGACCAGAATGGGAAAAGGTAAAGGCATGCCTGAATATTGGGTCTGTGTAGTCAAACGCGGGCGTATCCTTTTTGAATTAGAAGGCGTACATGAAGCAATAGCCCGTGAGGCCTTAAGATTGGCGGCCCATAAGATCCCTTTTAGCACTAAATTTATTTCTCGAAAGAAACACTAATGATTTGGACCTTTCGTTAAGACCCCTCCTTAAAAGGAATTAGGAGGGTCTATCCCTGTGGATAAAAAGGAATTACGAAAGTCTATCCTTTAGGATTAAGCGATGAAGACAAAAGAATTGAGAGATAGAAGCCGGGCAGAATTAGAACAGAAACTTTTCTCGTTAAAAGAAGAGCTGTTTAATTTAAGATTCCAGGCCAAGGCCGGAAGATTAGAAAAGCCAAGTCAAATTCGAAATATCAAGAGAGATATTGCCAGAATCAACGTAATCATTAAGGAAAAGAGCGATGAAAAAGGGACGCAACAAAAGAAAGGTTAAGCTGGGTTTTGTCCTTAGTAATAAGATGGATAAAACCATAGTTGTAAGAATAGATAGAGTTACCACACATAAGAGATACGGCCGTGTTATAAGAAGTGCAACGAAGTTAAAGGTCCACGATGCACAAAATCAGGCTAAGGTGGGAGACAAAGTACGGATAACAGAAATCCGACCTCTTTCCAAAGAAAAGAAGTGGTGCCTGGTGGAGATAATAAAATGATCCGGATGCGTACAATACTAGATGTAGCAGATAATACCGGCGCCAAATACGCCTCCTGCATAGGCGTTATCGGTCGTTCAGGTAAAAGACATGCGGACATTGGAGACATCGTTACTTGCAATATTAAGGAGTCTACTCCTGATGCACTGGTAAAAAAGGGAGAGGTCATTAAAGCAGTTGTGGTGCGCACGAGAAGCCCGATTTGCCGCCTCGATGGTTCATATTTAAAATTTGACCGCAATGCTTGCGTAATTATCGACGACCAGATGAATCCCCGAGGCACAAGAATCTTTGGACCTGTGGCCCGAGAATTAAGAGATAGAAACTTTATGAAGATAATTTCTTTAGCCCCCGAAGTCATCTGATGTTGAAAATTAGAAAGAATGATATAGTAGTGTGTTATACGGGCAAAGACAGAGCTAAAAAAGGGAAAGTCCTATCCGTCTTTCCTAAACAGAACCGGGCTATTGTGGAAGGTATAAATTTTATAAAACGGCATACCCGCAAAACTCGCGAAGACCGGCAAGGAGGCATTATCAAAAAAGAGGCGCCTATTAGTATCTCCAATCTGATGCTCTTTTGTAACAAATGCAACAAAGCTGCAAGAGTTGGTTTTACCTTGCTAAAAGACGGCAGTAAAGTCAGGGTCTGTAAGAAATGCCGTGAGGTTATAGGATAAATGAAGCCCAGGCTATTGGAAAAATACAGAAAAGAGATTAATCCGAGTATCGCGCAGAAATTCGGCTTCA
>CAZEQA010000116.1:1811-5295 GCA_964514265.1 uncultured Planctomycetia bacterium
AAAAATAGTTGTAACTATGGGCGTAGGAAGCGGTGCGCATGAGATGAAGGTTTTAGAACAGGCGAGCTTCGAGTTGGCGCAAATTACAGGGCAACGCCCTATAATTACCAAGGCCCACAAGGCCATTTCTAATTTTAAAATAAGGAAAGGCGCGCCTATAGGATGTAAGGTTACTTTACGCGGATACAGAATGTATGAATTTTTAGATCACCTGGTTAATGTAGCTTTGCCCAGGATTAAAGATTTTCGGGGACTATCCCTAAATTCTTTTGACCGCGGCGGTAATTATTCTTTTGGCATAGTTGAGCAAACTATTTTTCCGGAAATAGATATAGACAAAGTACAGAAGCTTCAAGGAATGGATGTAACGCTGGTTACCACAGCCAAAACCCCTGCTTTAGCGTCCGAACTTTTAAAGGCATTCGGTTTTCCTTTTCGGGAATAGGACAATTAAAACAGATTATAGGTAACTTATGGCCAAGAAATCACTAATAGCAAAAGCAAAAAGAAAACCTAAGTTTAAGGTAAGAGGGTATCATCGCTGTAGAGTCTGCGGAAGACGCCGGGGCTATATGCGCCGTTTTGGATTATGCAGAATTTGTTTCCGTGAGTTGGCTTTGCGGGGAGAAATCCCCGGGGTAACTAAGGCAAGTTGGTAATAGATTACAAGGGGTAGAAAATGAGCGTGACCGATCCTTTAGCAGATATGTTTACGGCTATACGCAATGCCAGTAGAGCAAAGAAGATAAAGTTAGAGCTTCCTTCATCAAAGTTGAAATTAGAAGTTCTAGCTCTTCTCAAAAGAGAAGGATATATTAAAAATTTTAAATACATCAGCGATAAGAAACAAGGAATGGTTAGGGTATATTTAAAATTTAAGAAAGGAGATATGCCAGCTATAACCAATATAAAACGTATTTCTAAACCGAGCCTGAGGGTCTATGTGCCCAAGGATAAGGTTCCTCGAGTATTAAGAGGAATGGGTATGGCGATAATTTCCACCTCTTCCGGAATTCTTACAGATGCGCAAGCACGCAGTCTCGGTACGGGTGGAGAAGTAGTTTGTTATGTGTGGTAAGTGAGGACATAAGTCCGAACTTACCCCACACCCAGATATTTCGTAGAGTTTCTTCACAATAACTGGGTGTGGGGTTTAATTCGCACAAACTAAAGAAGAAATGCTAAAAGGAGGTGGACTTATGTCACGCTTCGTGTTCCATAAGTCCAGTGCTTATTAAAATGTCTCGTGTAGGAAAAAGGCCGATAGAAATTCCTGCGAATACTAAAATAGAGTTCAAAGATGGGACTATAATTGTTAAGGGCCCGAAAGGCGAGTTGCAGAGGAATATCCATCTGCGGATGAAGGTAGAGGTCAAAAATAACCAAATTGAAATTATTCGACCCAGTAATTCCAAATTGGATAAATCTTTACACGGTTTAACGAGAAATCTTGTTTTCAATATGGTCCAGGGTGTAAATGAAGGCTTTAGTAAGGAATTGGAAATTAGAGGTGTAGGGTTTCGCGCTCAGGTTAGCGGCAAGACCCTGAATCTCCAGTTAGGCTTTTCTCACCCCATTACCTTTTCTATTTCCGAAGATATTGTCATCGAGCTGCCTAAACCTACCCAGATTATAGTCAAAGGCATTGATAAAGAGAAGGTGGGTGAGGTAGCGGCCAAGATAAGGTCCTTTTACCGTCCCGAACCTTACAAAGGAAAAGGGATTAGGTATAAGGATGAATATGTCCGGCATAAAGTAGGCAAGGCAGTAGCATAAATGAGAGAAAAGCAAATAAAACGCATAAAAAGACATAAAAGAATCCGCAAAAGGATGTTGGGAACCAAGACACGGCCCAGACTTTGTATATATCGCGGGCTTGCCAATATCCAGGCGCAACTTATTGATGACATAAAGGAAGAGACGTTAGTTTCTGTTTCTACTCAGCATAAGGACTTTAAGAAGCAAATAAGTTATGGCGGAAATCTTAAAGCAGCAGTGCTCTTAGGCAAAGTCTTAGCAGAACAGGCAAAGACTAAAGGAATTGCTGAAGTTGTTTTTGATCGAGGAGGCTTTCTTTATCATGGCAGGGTTCGGGCCTTAGCCGATTCTGCCCGTGAACATGGACTGAGGTTTTAAGGAAAAATGCAGAAGAATAAAGTTGCAAAAAAGAGAGAAAAAGAACCAGGAATAGAGAAACTCGAAGAGCCTCAATTAGTTGAAAAGGTAATAGCCGTTAACCGTACTGCCAAAGTAGTTAAAGGGGGCAGACGTTTTTCTTTTAGTGCTTTAGTAGTAGTAGGTGATACCTGTGGCACTTTAGGATATGGTTTTGGCAAGGCCCGGGAAGTAGCGGAAGCAATTCGCAAAGGTCTAAGCGCTGCTAAGAAAGAGATGTTTAAAATCTGCTTAAACGGCACAACTATTGGCCATGAAATGGTGGGAAAATTTGGCGCAGCCCGTGTCCTTTTGAAACCCGCTTCTCGTGGTACAGGTGTAATCGCTGGAGGAGCAGTAAGGGCGATTTGTGAGGTCGCTGGGATTAAAGATATCTTAACTAAAAGCCTGCGTTCAGATAATTCACTAAATGTGACCAGGGCTTGCATTGAAGGGTTAGTTAACCTTAAGGTGGAAAGAACTAGGCCCCCGGAAGAAATAGAACCAGAGCCAAAAGAGGAAACCCTGGATGAGACTGGCTGATTTATCTTCGCCAAAAGAGACAAATAAAAGACCCAAACGGGTAGGCAGAGGCGTAGGATCCAGGCATGGCAAGACTTCATGTCGGGGCCACAAGGGTCAAAAGGCGCGTTCAGGGAAAAAATTGCGGCCCGGATTTGAAGGTGGCCAGATGTCTTTAGCGCGAAGGTTACCTAAAAGGGGCTTTCGAAATCGTTTCAAAATAAAGTATCAGATAGTCAATATAGAGAGACTAAATGCATTTGAAAAGGATTCCACAGTAACGCCCCGGATGTTCAGGGAGCAAGGAATGGTAAAGAATGAGCATCTTCCTATTAAAGTCTTGGGCAGGGGCAAAATTTCCAAGGCCCTAAATATTCAGGTTACGGCCATATCTAGGCAGGCAAAAGAGAAGATAGAAAAGGCCGGGGGAAAAATATGCTAAAGGCCTTATCGAATATCTTTAGAATTCCTGATTTAAGGAAAAAATTGCTCTTTACTTTGGGCATTTTCGCTGTCTACAGAATCGGTGCGTACATTCCTACGCCCGGAATAGACAGCTCAAAACTGGCCCAATTTTTTGATAATATCGCCCAGAGCCAAGGGGGAACACTTTTTGGGATTATGAATATGTTTAGCGGTGGGGCTATGCGCAGGCTTACTGTATTCGCCTTAGGGATTATGCCCTATATCTCTGCCTCTATAATTTTACAGCTCCTGACCACGGTTGTGCCTTATTTAGAAAGATTAAGCAAAGAAGGCGAGATGGGCAGAAAAAAGATTGTTCAGTATACTCGCTACGGCACAATTG
>CAZEQA010000117.1:0-5072 GCA_964514265.1 uncultured Planctomycetia bacterium
CCAGAGATACAAATGATATAATCGACGAAATGGAATATTTAGTTAAAGAGAAAGGGTTTAAGTCTGCCTATTTTGATGATGATGTATTTAATATCGGCAGAAAGAGAATTTTAGAATTTTGTGCTGAGATTACCAGAAGGGGTCTAAATAGGATTCCCTTGGCAGTTATGGCCAAAGCAGATTTGATGGATGAGGAACTTCTGGAGGAGTTGAAGAAGGCTGGTTTATATGCAATAAAATATGGCGTAGAAACTGCCTCACAAGAGCTATTAGAGAGATGTGGCAAATGTCTAGATTTAAAAAAGACAGAAAAAGTAATTAAATATACGAAATCTCTGGGCATAAAAGTTCATCTCACCTTTCTGTTTGGATTAGAGGGAGAGACAATGGAGACTATTAAGCGAACAATAGATTACAGCCTAAAATTAGCGCCTGATTCTGTCCAATATTCAATCCTTACTCCGTTTCCCGGGACAGAAATCTTTAATAAATTGGATAGAGAAAACAGGATTATCACTAAAAACTGGTCTTTATACGATGGTCACCACAATTGTGTTTTTCAGCCAGAAAGCCTTACTTCCGTTGATTTAGAAAGAGCAAAACAATATGCCTATAGATTATGGCTGGACTATCAAAGAAAAAAGAGGGGCTTGCAGGGGAATGCAAAGAAGCTTTTTGAGTATCTCTTTTCCTATCGAAGAAAATTTATAGGGAGAATATGAGAAAGCCGGACATCTGGCAGGGAATATTTAAAGGCGCAGAAAATGGAAGGCGCCAATTTTGTGGACCTCATACTGTGCAAATAGACTTAACCGATAAATGCAATAATACTTGCATTGCCTGTTGGGTACATTCACCTCTAATTGATAAAAGCCAAGTGTTTCCTGAAGGTGAGAAAAAGATTCCTTTTAATTTGGCCGGGACATTAATAGATGATTTATATAAATTAGGAACAAGAGAAATAATCTTATCCGGTTCGGGAGAACCACTTTTGTATCCGCGCATAAGAGAAGTTATAAAGTCTATAAAGGCAAGAGATATATACTTAAATATAATTACTAATGCCACGCTTATTGATGAGGAAATGGCTCAACTTTTTGTCAGGCACAAAGTCGACTTAATTACTGCAAGTATATGGGCAGGGAGTGGGAGAGCCTATGCTTTGACTCACCCTGGAAAGACAGAAGAGGATTTTGAAAATATTAAAAGCAATTTAAGTGTATTAGCATTTTATAAAAAGAAACATAATTTTTTAAAGCCACATTTAAAACTATACAACGTAATTTGCAGCAAAAACTACAATGACATTAAGGAGATGGTGGATTTTGCAAAAGACGTAGATTGTGATTCTGTAGAGTTTCAAATAGTAGATGTAGCTACCAAAAGAACAGAGTCCTTAGCCATAGACAATATACAAAGAAAAGGGATAATAAAACAATTGGAAAATATAAGGAAAAGAAAGGACCTCATATTTTTTAATGCACCGAGAGAAAGTACTTTGAATGATTTTACAACTGATGAGTTTCTTGATTTTGGAAAAATTTGGAAAGATTACAAGAGCGATTTTTATGTTTCTCAATATAGCAATTCTTTAAGCTGTAAGAAAGGTTATAACATAAAGAACGAAAGGATTGTTATTTCAGAATCTACTTCTACTAAAGAAACACATCCTGCTGTATTCTGGTATAAATTTAGAAGTAAAATATGCCAGAATTGCGAGGATAAAAGTAATTGTTTGGATGATAAAAAGGCAATTAACATAAAACTGATGAATATATTAGGTCTGGGTTCTTTTTTGAGGCGCCTGCTGAGCTCTGACTTAGAAAAAAAAATATACGAAAAAGATATCAATTCTATCCCCTGTTATATAGGATGGTATTACTCTCGCATTTTAACCAACGGTGATGTCATTCCTTGTTGCAAGGCAGCAGAGTTTCCTTTAGGCAATCTTTATAAAAATTCTTTTTCTAAGATTTGGCATTCTTCGATGTACGGAGAATTTAGATTTAATGCTAAAAATTTATCTAAAACCAATCCTTACTTTTCTAAAATAAATTGTATTAAAAGTTGTGATAATTGGGGAATGAATCTGGAGATTCATAAGCGATTGGATGAACGAGTTAAAAGTTTGAATAAAAACAAGGACGATCTCTCTAGGCTTGCGAAGAAAAATGAGAAATATTCATATTTTAGAATGCTTAAACAATATATTTCAAAGAAGGGACTAAGAGAGGCGCTTAAAAAAATTACATATAATTTCACCCCCAGGAATTTAAAGGATAGGTACCTCCAAATTTTAGGCGTATACGATAGAGAATACGGCTATAAAGGCCCATTTCATGTGCAGATAGATTTAACTAACAACTGCAATAATACTTGCATTGCCTGTTGGTGCAATTCGCCTCTTTTAAAAGGAAAAGGATTATCTGAAATAGAAAAAAGGCAGTATCTACCTTTGAGATTAGTCAAAGAACTTCTTGATGAGATTTCTCGTATGGGAGCAACAGAGGTTTACTATTCAGGAGGCGGAGAGCCATTTATGCACCCTCAGATTATGGAGGTTTTAAAATACACTAAAGAGAAGAGACTGGCCTGCCATGTCAATACAAACTTTACTCTTTTAGATAGAAATAAATTGGATTGTTTAATAGATTTAGGCGTTGATTTTCTTACTGTAAGTATCTGGGCCGGGACCCCCAAGACCTTCTGTAAAGTTCATCCTGGCAGAACTGAGCAGGATTTTTATAGAATTAAAGAAAACCTTATTTATCTTAATAAAAAGAAGAAAGAAGAATGTAATAAGCCATTAATTAAAATATACGAAGTCCTTTTCAATATGAACTATTCTGAAGTAGAAGAGATGATAGAATTTGCTCAAGATACGCTTTCTGAATCCATAGAGTTTACCTTAGCTGACACTATACCAAACGGAACAGATATTTTAAGGCTTAATGAGAAACAGACGCAAGAATTGATAGAGATTTGTAAAAATGTAAAAAAGGGATTGGGTGCAGATAATAGGTTAGGCTCAGGGCTTCTTTTATTTCACTTTGACCAGTTCTTAAGAAGGATTTCTGTGGTTAAAGATGTAGAGGAAGCAAAATATGATAGAAACATAATTGATAGTATGCCTTGTTATATTGGGTGGCTTTTTGCCAGGATTATCCCTAACGGAGAAGTTCATTCCTGTCTTAAGGCGCATAGGATACCAACAGGTTTTTTATATAAACAGCGATTTTCTGAAATATGGAATTCAAGGGAACAGGTGCATTTTCGCAAAAAGACATTAGTTTATCAAAAAACCGACCCCTTCTTTAGACTCATAGGAAATGACCAGTTTATAAAAGAAGCCGGGTGTTATAAAAGTTGCGATGATGTCGGACGAAATACCTGGCTGAATAACAGAATGAAGATGCTGAGCATGTCAGAGAGATTAGTATTAAAGAGCGCGGCTAAAACTTTAAAAATTGTAAGAAAGATAAAACCCAAAAAAGAAAATTATAAGACATATCATAAAGATCCTACGATTGCAGGAATCTTGCATGGAAGAAAAGCCTTTGCAGGGCCTGAGCGGGTAGTTATTGATCCTACAAATAAATGTAATTTAAGATGTATATCTTGCTGGCTTTATTCTCCTTTTCTTAAAGAAAATAAACCTTCCGGTGAATGGCTAAGAAAGGAATTGCCGAAAGACAGATTGATTAAATTGATAGACGATTTAGATGCTTTAGGAACTAGAAGAATTCGTTTCACCGGTGGGGGAGAACCATTTATGCATAGAGATTTGATGGAGGTTATTGAGTATGCTCGAAAAAAAGATTTTCTTGTGGCAATAACCACAAATTTTGGTTTAGTTTCTAAAAAAGACATTAAAAAACTCATAGATTTAGGCATAGAGGAATTGTGCGTGAGCATCTGGGCTTCTAACCCTAAGACTTACAGCATAGTGCATCCCGGTACAACTTGCGTTTATTTTGAGGAGTTAAAGGAAAATTTACTTTATTTAAAAGAAATAAGAAAAGGTAAACCTCGGATTACTTTCGCTAATGTAATTATGAATATCAATTTTAGAGATTTTAGAGAGATGTATGAATTCGGTCTAGAATACGGCGCCGATGCAATTTATTTTACCCCTGTAGATGTATTTTTTGACCAGACCGATGGGCTTTTACTAAACGAAGAAGAAAGAAAGACTTTGCTAAATATAGCTTTACAGATCAAAGAGAAAAATGAAAAACATGATATGCAACTGGAATTTTTTGATGGGTTTTTAAGGAGGATATCTAATTTCCGGCAGGATTTTGAAAAAGGTAAATATGATAGGTTTGCTGTTGAGGAAATCCCCTGTTACGCAGGGTGGATATTTTCTAGAATTTTAGCCGATGGGAGTGTAGTTCCTTGTTGTCGAGGGGTTAAAAAGATAATGGGAAACATCAATGAAAAGTCTTTTAAAGATATCTGGAATTCTGCCCAATATAATGAATTCCGGGCGAAGGCAAAATACTTGTCAAAGACCGATGCCTATTTTGAACACATAGGATGCATAAAAGAATGTGATAATTTAATGCATAATGAAGAGATGCACAGAAGAATAAATGAGAAATGATTTAATCTTCCCTAAATACCTTTCTATTCAAAGCACTTCTCAATGTAATGCCTCTTGTATTTTCTGTCCCTATAAAGATACAAAAAATTTATTTCCACACAAAATAATGGCTATGGCTTTGTATAAAAAGATTATTGATGAGTGTAGTAATTACAAAAGCGTAGAAAGAATTATCCTTTACATGAATAATGAACCCTTAACCGACCCCTATTTAATTGAGCGGATAAACTATGCTAAAGAAAAAGTTCCCTGGGCAAGCGTTCATATTTTAACTAACGGATCATTGCTTACTGAAGAGATGTCTGAAAAGCTAATAAACTCTAAATTGGATTGGGTCGGGATAAGTTTTCATGGGATAAGAAAAGGAACCATAGAGGAGGCGATGGGGATTCCATACGAGATTGCCTTCAAAAGAATCAATAATTTTATAGATAAGGCAAATCAAACGAAGAATATTAAAGATTAT
>CAZEQA010000118.1:0-5051 GCA_964514265.1 uncultured Planctomycetia bacterium
TCCTCATAATTGTTATTATTGCCCAAGTCTAACATGTTGGGGTTCTAAATATAGGGCGTTGTCGCCCGAAAGAATTATGGATGAAATAACATTTCTTCACAGCAACTATGGGATTGATAATATTTTATTTGAAGAGCATAATTTTATTATTAATAAGATTAGAGTGCTTAAATTATGCGATCTTATAAAAAGAAGTGGTTTAGAATTAAAGTGGTCTGTGCCAAATGGAATGGAGGTAAGCTGTTTAGACCAGGATTATGTGTTCCAAATTGCCCAAGCCGGCTGCGATATGCTTCATCTGGCCATCGAGACGACAACCCAAAGAGTCTATGACAAGCTCAATAAAACTATTGATTACGAACATGTTCGCAGGGTAATAAAATGGGGAAGAGAATCCGGTCTTAAGATTACCGCGTTATTTATGCTTGGTTTTCCATGCGAAAAAAAAGATGATATGAAGTGCACAATAGAATATGCCGCGAGTTTAGATGTAGATTATGTACATTTCTTTATCGCTACCCCCTTACCGGGAACTACTTTTTTCAGAGAAAGTATTGCTAAAGGTATTTTATCTTTGCCCGTAGATTATTCTAAATTGCGATATAATATTGGGAATATAGCTACTCCGGAGTTTACACCTCAAGATGTAGAGGACCTTAGAAGGAGCGGCTGGCTTAAGATAATGAGTAGCAAGATAAGTGAGGATGATGTCTGGGAAACCTCGAATGCGAAATGAGCTATAGAATAACGTCTTTTTTATTACCTTTACTAATTATAGCCGGTTTGGCGTTTTATTTGAGAATTAAACCAAGAATCGGCCAAAGGAACTTTGGAATAGACACTTGGTATTTCCTGCTCTATGCTGCTGAATTACGAAGAGTCAAAAGATTGCCTATAAAATTGCCATATTTTTTGCTTGAGCAGGGAGAACAATGGTACCCACCAGCTTTGCCGATATTGTTGACATTCTTTCGTCAGGATTTTTTGGAGAAGTACCATTGGGCGATATCCGCAATAATTGATCTCGCTCAACTGATAATCCTATATTCACTTAGCTTCTTTTTGACAAGGGATGTATCAATGGCTTCATTGGCGGCTCTACTATACGCCACCACTCCCTTATTAGTAACACAAAACTCAAATTTAAACAGCAGGGCCTTAGGGGCATTAGTGTTTGTTGCCTTAATGTTAAGTCTCTATATGTATATTTTGTCAACAAATTGGTTGTATCTAATATCTGGTATTTTGTTGGGTGTGATACTTTTGAATACGCATAGATTTGCATCGCAGCAGATGTCATTATTATTTCTTGGTTTTTCTATACTCTATTCGGATGGAATATATATATACTTATTGTTGATTATTTATTCATTTGCCTTTTTATTGGGAGGACGTTTTTATTGGAATACATTTAAAGGGCATCTTCAAATATTAAAATACTGGAGAAGAAATTTATCATTTTTAGGCGCGCATCAAGTATATCATTCCCCTATTTATAGAAATGAAAAGAGAGCAGACGAAATGAAAGGTACCCAGGGGATAGGAGCCAGTAAGCTATGGTTCAATTTGGCTAAGTTGCATTTTGTTTTGTTGTCAATAATAATTTTATACTACGGTTTTATCAATACAAAGCTATTCAGTTTAACGGACCGCTTTTTTTTGAATTGGTTTTTTGTAAATTTTTTATGTGTTTGCTTGATTGCTTATTGCCGCCCTCTTAAGTTTCTTGGTGAAGGATATAGATATTTTATGTATGGGGTATTTCCTGCTGCATTTTTGTTATCTAAGATTATTTTTATCGATGCGATAAATGTAAATTTAGGTTTTATCTATTTATTTATCCTCTTTACCACCAACATTATGTTGGTTTTAAGGGGTCACCGTGAGCAAAAAAGAAATATTTTAGCTACAGTAGATGACAATTTACTGGAACTGTTTGATTATATCAAAAAGTTGCCCAGAGATAAAATAATGTGTTTGCCGGCTTCTCATTGTGAGCATCTTGCCTATTTTTGTCGAAAAACAACTCTTTGGGGTGGGCACGGTCGCGGCTACGATAAGGTACAACTTATTTATCCGGTTTTGTCTAAGCCTGTTGAATATATTTTGAATTATTATAATATTGCGTATTGTTTGTTAAATAAGAATTATGTTTCTTTAGAAGACCTCCATCTTTCTAAAGGGCATAAGATTATTAAGAATAAAGGACAATATTGTCTCTTGGAGTTTTCACGCTAAATGTTTACAAAGTTTTAGTCTTAGTGTGCGCTTATATAACGAGGTGTTCTTGATGCATAAAATGTTCAAAATATTATTTATCAATGTGCTCGACCACCGTATAAAATTTCAGCACTCTTATCCCCATTTAGGCATAGGGTATCTGATTTCATATATACGTAAAGAGATTCCCTCGGTAGATTGTCGTGTGGTTGATAGTGGAGAATTAAAACAATATCGTTCGTTTAAGCCGGATCTTGTGGCTATATCTTCAGTGACCCAGAATTTTGATAAGGCAAAAACAATTGCTAGGCAAATTAAAGCTTGCAATCCCTCATGCCTAATTGTTGTTGGCGGCATACATGTCTCACAGATTCCTAAATCTATGGATAGAAGTATGGATATAGGAGTTATAGGAGAAGGAGAATTAACATTTACAAATCTTGTAAAACATATACTTAACAGTAAAGATTTTGGGAAAGATTTAGACGCAGTAGATGGATTAGTATTTTGGCGCGAGGGCGAACTTATAAAAACGAAAGAAAGAGATGTTATTCCGCAACTTGACGATATTCCTCATCCAGCAAGGTCATTATTGCCTGGTAGAGAGAATCAGTTACTGCTTACATCGAGAGGATGTCCTTATAAATGTACATTTTGCGCTTCAAGTCATTATTGGAAAAAATTGAGGTATTTTTCTCCAGATTATGTATTGGAGGAAATTAGGCAAATTATTCGCGATTATCCTGTTTTAAACCTTACTATTTATGATGATCTATTCCTTTTTGATAAAAAAAGGCTTAGGGAAATTTCCACTAAAATAGCCAAGGCCGATTATCATAAGAAGATAAATTTCTGGTGTAATGCCAGAGCCAATTTAATAGACAGGGAGTCTATTCGCTACCTTAAAGATATGAACCTCAAGGGCGTCAGCATGGGGTTAGAATCGGGGTCTGATAGGATTCTAAAAATGATTAAGAGCGGCGAAGCATCTGTTGAGATTAATAAAAGAGCAATAGAGCTATGTAAGAGTAATGGTATATTTGTTCATGGGTCATTTATGCTTGGGTGTCCCTATGAAAGCGAGGCCGATATGTTGGAAACATATAATTTTATCAAGTCTTCGGGAATTGATAAGGGAGATATTATTGTAGCAACACCGCTGCCCGGTACAAATTTTTGGGATTGTGCCTTGAAAGAGAAAATAGTTTCTACAAATATGGATTGGTCTAGACTTGCCTGTTGGAATATCGATAACTTGCCAACTATGAAAAATTTAACTTTACTTACGCAGGAAGTGTCCAAAAAAAGATTCCTGGAAATTTTCCATACAATATTTTCTATTTTGCTTTTTAAGCGAAAATCATATGATAAAAAATGGCAAAAAGAACAAGGCAAACAAATTAGAGTTCAAGCATTCTTTTCTTTGATGAATTTCAGAAAGTTTATTAGGAATCCCATTAGAGGTTTGCGATATACTATAAGTTTTATATCCAATGTTCCTCAACGTATTTTCGCTGCGGTGAGGAGTAGAAGAGACTAAGCATTACCCGATGAGCATAATATGGATTGGGCGATTTTATTAAAAAAGTTTAAGAAAGTTTTACTTTTGGTTTTTAGAAGACCCAAGGGATTCATTTACTATTGTTTTGATTTCTTTTCCGCATTAATTAAAAGCAGAAGGTCTTTTGGGTTGCCAGTCCATATTACAATAGAACCAACGAATACATGCAATCTGAAATGTCCTATTTGCGAAACAGGCGTGGGGTCGCTTAGAAGGCCAAGGAGTATTATGTCTTCTAATGATTTTCGTGCGATTGTTGATAAAATTCATAAGCATACAAATAGTATACTTTTTTACTTTATGGGAGAACCATTTTTGAATACGAATGCATATCAGATGATAAAGTATGCCAAAGAGAAAGGCATATATTTAACTACTTGCACAAACGGTCATTTTATTGCCGCAGAAGAATTGCTTAATTCTGGCATTGATGAAATAAACTTTCAGATAGGCGGGGTAACAGAAGAATCTCATGGCAAATACCGTATTGGTAGCAGCCTAGAGCAGATACTAAAGAATGTTCGTAATCTGGTATACCATAAACAGAAGATAAAAGAAAATATCCCCAAGATTATTTTAGGGCTTATATTAATGCGTCAAAACGAATCCCAACTTGAACTATTTTTTAAACTTGCAAAAGAAATAGGCGTTGATGAGGCCCGCATCATAAAACCCTGTGTTCGAACATGGGAGCAGGGAAAGAAATATTTGCCCAGAAACCAAAAATATTGGATTTACAACAGAGATGCGTTTAATAAAGGCAGATTAAGGCCGATAGAACCTTTGTCCAATCGGTGTAATTGGATATATTTTTCTACAGTTATTTTATGTAATGGCGATGTTGTTCCTTGTTGCCGAGATACTCAAGGCGATTACGTAATGGGCAATATTTTCAAAGAAAATTTTTCAGATATATGGAATGGTAAAAGATATAGAGAATTTAGGAATCGCATACAGAAAGAGCAGGGGAAGCTTACGTTGTGCAGACTTTGTTCCGGTTTTAGGATACCGAATTTATATGTGGGATGAAAATTAAAATATGTTGATATCTAAAACTGAAAAGCCGACTTTATTTTTTGCAAAGCAAGTTCTGCCGCTTGTAGAGAGCAACACGGCTCCGAGGATAATTGAGCTTGGTGCAGGTTGGTGCGATTTTGCTGCCATCGCTCGCGAGATGGGCTATAAGACTACTGTAGTCGATATGGATGAGAGAAAGATTGAGCGCGCAAAAAGACTTGGTTTCCAAGTAGATAGGCTCGATTTAAACAAT
>CAZEQA010000119.1:0-4888 GCA_964514265.1 uncultured Planctomycetia bacterium
CAAAAGGGCATTGATTTGCCGGGCCAGTCGAAGGGTCTTTTTGGCCTTCGCCGACTTAGTGCGGGGTGCAAATAACTGATCCAAGGCGGCTAAAAGCCCCATCTCCAGCTCTGCGCCCTTCAAGAAAAAGCCCCCTGCACAATCCAGGTAGATACTGCGCGGGGGCCTTTTTCCCACCGGACCAAGGCCTTTTCGACCCCGGCGAAGCCCCAGATTTAAGGCCCTCGCCCGCTTGCAGATAGTTGTCTTAGACAGCTGCACCCCAAATTTCTGAACAATTTCACTGGCCAAGAAGCTATAATCTAGGCCTGTAGTGGCCTTTATCTGGTCCTTTATCCGGCCATCAATAAACTCCTTAATCTCTGCAGTTAATTTAACCCTCATCTTTCCCTTCTCAGCCCTAAGTAAACATTTATTGACAGTATTAACATAAATATAGCAAGCAGTTACAAAAAGTAGTCTACGGAAATATACCTCCGACTATCCTTCTACTACCAATTTTACCCTACACTTTCCTCTTTGTCAAGGATAATCTGTCACAGGGATGTAAACATTTATTGACAGTATTAACATAAATATAACAAGGAGTTACAGAATAGCATCTTCGCACCCCAAATATATAGACCGTTTCTTCCTTGCCAGCGAAAACTCACAAGGACAAGTCCTTCTACCATCGGAAGATCCGGAAGGACAAGCAATTTGTTCGGGAAAGTGTCCTTACCCCAAATGGGGTCACAAAAGGGGCCAGGCGCTTTTTTGCAAAAGGGGCAAAAAGGGGTCAGGCGCTTTTTTAATTTTTTTAAAATAATTTGCAAGAATCTGGCTACTTACTGTGTCTATATATATGAGGAGCAATTAAATAAAAGCAAAAAAGCGCCTGACCCTTTTTTTGGGGTTTGAGGGAAAAAGCGCCTGACCCTTTTTTTGGAGAGGAGGATAAAAGATGCCAAGAGCACCTAGAGTCTGGTTTCCGGGAGCAATATACCATATAATTCAACGAGGGAATAATCTGCAGAACATTTTTAGAGAAGATAGCGACTATAGATGGTTTTTAAAGACAGTGGAAGAAATAAAGAGAGAAATGGCATTTAAGGTGCATCTCTATGTATTGATGGATAACCATTATCATATGACTATTGAAGCCACTAAAAACCACATCTCTGGTATTATGCATTCTATTAATAGTATCTATGCTATCCGATTCAATAAGAAATATCAGCAAGGTGGCCATCTTTTTCAAGGAAGATTTAAAGGCATTTTGGTAGATAAAGATAGCTATCTGTTGGAATTGGGCCGCTACATCCATCTTAACCCAGTAAAGGCAGGGTTAGTAAAAAAGCCCGAAGATTACAACTGGAGCAGTTATAGGGCCTATGGATATAAAAAGGAGGATCCTCTAGTTGATTCTGAGTTGACGCTTAGCCAATTTAGAAGCGTTTCCCAGGATGAAAATGAAGGCTATAAAGATTTTGTAAACGAAAAATTATTACAGATTAAAGGAGAGAAAGATTGGCTAAAGACGCATATAAAAAGACAAAGATTTTTAGGGGATAAGGGCTTTATAGAGAAAGTGTTGAAAAAAGCGCCTGACCCCTTTTTGGGGTTTGAGGGAAAAAGCGCCTGACCCCTTTTTAGGGTTGGAAGATTTTGGGTGAGAATTTGATGCCTTTGACGCGCATATCTTCGATAAAGGTGGGAATGAAGCCGGTGGGCTTGAACTCGCCTACTACCTTATTGTCTTTGTCAATGCCGGTTTGCTTAAACACAAAGATATCCTTCATCTCAATTTCCGCTGTCTCTTCTTTGAGGCCTAAAAGCTGGGTAATACACATCACCTTTCTTGAGCCATCGCTTAAGCGGGCAGTGTGCACAATAATATGAATAGCCCCGGCTATCTGCTCACGAATAGCGCGCACAGGAAGCTCCACTCCGCTCATCAAGACCATTGTATCCAGGCGGGTGAGGACATGGTGGGTAGAGTTGGCGTGAATAGTGGTCAAGGAGCCGTCGTGTCCGGTATTCATCGCCTGTAACATATCCGGGGTTTCATTGCCGCGGCATTCGCCGATGATAATGCGGTCTGGGCGCATACGCAAGCAATTGCGAAACAGGTCTCTAATCGGGATGCCACCTTTGCCCTCGATGTTGGGCAGGCGCGCCTCCAGCGATATCCAGTGCGTTTGATGTAGTTTTACCTCCGCGGCATCTTCAATTGTGATAATCCGTTCATTCTCCGGAATGGCATGCGAAAGGGCATTAAGAACAGTGGTCTTGCCTGAGCCTGTACCGCCTGAGATAACCATATTTTTGCGCAGCAGAACACAGGCCTTTAAGAAATCCACCATATTGGTCGTTAAAGTGCCAAACGAAATTAGGTCTTCCACAGTATAGCGCTCGCGAGAAAATCTGCGGATGGTCAGTGTGGGACCTTTCAGGGATAACGGTGGAATAATCGCGTTCACTCGCGAGCCATCAGGAAGACGCGCATCCACCATGGGCACGCTTTCGTCGATTCTTCTACCCAAAGGTGCAACAATGCGCTCAATTACTGCGCGCACCTGGGCATTATTGATAAATTTTTTATTGGTTAGCTCAATCTTGCCGTGGCGCTCCACATAAATCTGGTCTTTATTATTCACCATCACCTCGGTTACTTCTGGGTCCCTTAACAAATCCTCAAGCGGCCCCAGGCCCAAGGCCTCATCAGTAATCTCCTTCACCAGTTCCTTGCGCACTTCATAAGAAGAGATCAATCCCGCGGCCCTCTCTGCCAGGATATTAGAAATTGCCTTTTCGGTTCTCTCGCGCAATTGTTTCGCCTTCTCGGGATTGCGGCTGATGGCAACCACATCTAATTTTTTTAGGTCCAACTCATCAATCAAACGCTTATGCACTGCCTGTTTAAGCAGGATAATCTCATCTTTTTCTTCTTCGGGTGCAGCCGTTAGCGGAGCAGTCAAACCGTGTTGCACCCAGAACTGCCCCACCCGCGGGGCTTGTTCGGAAACCTTAGGCCGCTCTAACCTTGCAATATAGAGATCCTCCCGGGCAAGCAGGTCTTCCGCCAGCCTGCGCGTGGCCTCGGCAATCTTACTGCGCGGCGAATCCGTAACAAAAGGCATACCTCGATTAACTGCCAGACCCACAGTGCGCCCATCACTAGGCAAATGGGCAATTACCTCACAGCGCAAGGCCTGTTTTATGTCTTCCCAGCGCACCCCACCCCGGCTTTCTGCGCGGTCCAGCACAATCTTCACCATACTCAAAGGAAAGTGCAGGGTAGTCATTGTATCAATGCTCCATTCGGTCTGATATACAGAAAGTACATCCGGAGTGGCCACCAAAAGAATAAGGTTGGAGTTGTCAAATAGGCAAATTAAGGTATCCGTAAAGAAGGAGCCGGCATCAATAATAATAAACTCATATTCGGATTTCAAAAGGCCCAGGATTATCTCTAAACGACTGGCAGTAATCTGAGGGATTTCCTTAGGCCTGGCCACTGCCGGCAGAAGATCTACTCCCGAAATATGGTGGGTCAGATGGCCCTTGAGTGAGCCGGCTTTATCTAAGCGGGGGAGCTGAGGAATTAGAGAAAAGATGGTCTCTTTGGGCTTAAGATTCAGCATCTTAGCCACGTCTCCGCCAAACTGCAGGTCCACATCAAGCAGCGCCACTCGCCTTCCCA
The DNA here is from genome assembly GCA_964514265.1 of uncultured Planctomycetia bacterium. Lineage (GTDB taxonomy): Bacteria > Omnitrophota > Gorgyraeia > JAFGHF01 > JAFGHF01 > CAZEQA01. Next base: position 3,686 of record CAZEQA010000119.1, read on the forward strand.
GTTGGGCGAGACTCACCGCAAGATTGGCGGCAATCAGAGTCTTGCCTACTCCGCCTTTGGTACCAAATACAGAAATTATCCGCGCCGGATTGTTGCCCATCGTAGCCAACTCGTCATTAAAGATTACTCATTTTTCACATAATTTTTAAACACTATTGGCAGAATTAGCCGCAATTCTTTTTGACTAATCTGAGAGGGAAATGAAGGATAAGGAACCTGCTTTTGCACAGCAAAAAGTGCCGCCCCATCTAAGGCGCTATATCCGGAAGATTCTTTAACTGTGGCTTCTTTTACCTCACCGTTAGATAAAAGACGTAAATCGATTTTGACAATGCCCTCGAGATTCTCCTCTTTTGCCTCATCAGGATAGACAACATTACGCATAATGATGTCTTCAACCAGATGAGTGTAATAGGTTAGGGGCGAGGACTCTTTGGTATAAACAGGAGGGCGCTGCCTGGCTGCCAGAATAGCCTCTTGCTTAATCATTTCTCTGGTCACATATTCGGCGTTAGCCTTCTGGCCGATAATTCTCGGCGTTATCGAAATTACAAGTTCGGTGCGTTCATTAGTAAATAGCGTAGATCTAAACAGCTCTCCTAAAATAGGGACCTTGCTTAACCAGGGAAGCCTGTCTACATTTCGGCTATCCTCATTCTTAATCAGCCCGGCAAGGAAAATAGTGTCTCCTTCGTTCAGGAAAAGCTCTGTCTGAACCTCTCTTTTACTTATCGCAGGGATATCATATCCTTCATGCGTAACAGCATGGGCTAAATCTAAGTCGCTTACCTCCGCTTTAATTTTAGTTCTAATTTCATTTTTACTGTTTACCAAAGGGCTAATCATTAAATTTATGCCGTAATCCTTCCACTCAACCTTTGTCCTTCCGTCGGTCTCTACTGTAACATAGGGCACCTCTCCGCCCACTAAAAAGGACGCCTCTTTACCGCTTAGGGTAACTAATTTGGGATTGGCCAGAGTCTGCGCTTTGTCCTCTTCTATCAGAAAATTCAGCCGGGCATCAATAGTGCTGCGGTCCCACTTGAATACTCTCCAAAGCTTAGGGGCTTTACCGGTAACATGGACTTTAGGGTCATAAGCTGAACCGGGCGTACGTGCCCCCGAGGGTTCGGTATACTGAATAGGCAAAGAATTTGACCAATCGAAGCCCAGCCTTTTCAGGTCGTCATAGGCAACTTCCAG
>CAZEQA010000120.1:0-4843 GCA_964514265.1 uncultured Planctomycetia bacterium
TCTGAATTTTTAATTTTCTTCAGTGCAAGTATGTTTTTTATTACATCTCTTAATGCCACATCGTAAGGTAAAGCGTCTTTTTCCGTAGGAACACAAACAAAATGAACTGCAACGTCTTTTGCGATTAAATCCCGCCAATTACTGGTTGCCGCTATCATCCCTGATTCAACTAACGGTCTAACATTAAAACCCAGCCAATATTCTATATTGGGGATACCTATGGCCGCTTTGTTTAACCTATCAACCTTTCTTTTATCTACATCAAATCCAAGCGTTTTAATTCCTTGTTTTGCATAAAAACTAATTGTTGAATAACCAATATACCCTAAACCCCATACAGCTATTTTTCTCTCTCCCTTTTTCAAATCATCAATAATTCGAGCTATAGATATCATCAGTGACTCCTTTTTTTGATTGAATATATACCTTGAATAACCCTATCAACATCTGCTTCTGTCATCTTGGTATAAATTGGAAGAGAAACTATTCCATTGCCTATTTTTTCTGAAATAGGGAATTGGCCCTTTTTATAACCAAATGCCCTTCGGTAGTATGAATGTAAATGTATAGGTATATAATGCACACTTGTGCCGATGCCTTTTCTTTGCATACTTAACATAAACTGGTCGCGAGAAATGCCAAAGTTTTTTCTATCAATTCTGCAAGCATAAAGATGCCAAGAATGTCCTTTATTGGTATTGCGAGGCGGTAATATTAACCCTTGACAATTATATAAGTTAGAATAATATTTGTCTGCTATTCTCCTTCGCTTGCGCAAAAACCTTTCAATCTTTTTTATCTGCGCAATTCCAATACTGGCCAAGACATCAGTCATGTTACTCTTATAACCTGCATAGACTATATCGTAACGCCATTTACCGCCTCTGTGATACCTTTTCCACGCGTCCTTACTTATTCCATGAAATCTAAACATACGAATTTTATTGGCGAGTTTCTTATTTTGTAAAGAAATGCAACCGCCTTCGCCTGTGGTAATATTTTTAGTTGCATAAAAGCTAAAGCAACTCAAACCAGGAAATGAGCCTATTTTCTTACCATAGAAAGTGCTCCCCAATGCATGAGCAGCGTCTTCTATAACACTTAGGCCATATTTATCAGCTATATCATAAATATATTGCTGGTTGCAGGGGTATCCAGCGAAATGAACAGGTATAATAGCCTTAGTGCGCTTAGTTATCTTTTTTCTAATTTCTTGCGCATCAATATTATATGAGTTCTCTTCAATGTCGCAAAATACAGGCGTTGCGCCTGAGTGTACAATAACATTAGCTGTAGATGCAAATGTAAAAGGCGTTGTAATAACTTCGTCGCCTTTACCAATCCCCAAAACTAATAATGATAAAAATAGGGCTGATGTGCAAGAATCCAGGCAAATCACTTCTTTAGCCGCAAGATATTTAGCCAAGAGTCTTTCAAATTCAAAATTCAATTCGCCTGTGCTTAACCACCCTGATTTAACACAGTTTACAACATTTCTAATTTCTTCTTGTCCAATCTCTGGTGTTGATAAGGGTATATAGCGGGGACTCTTAAGTTTAGTCTGTCTTTTCATAAACCTGACCTATTGTGCATGTATCAATTTTCTCATACCAACTATCGCATTTCTTACATACCTCATCATCTATATCTAAACTTAGATGTTGTCTTCTAAGTGAATCATACACATCGCTTTGCCAGATATCTTTTATTGCTTTTTCACTGACATTGCCCAAGGGACATTCACCCCAATCATGATTACACCTACCAACCTGACCATCCCAAAATATCAAGATATCATTGAAGACCTTCGTGCAGGGCTTTCTAAAATCTCTGGGGTTATTCAGGCTACCGAACTTTCCATTCCGAGAATGCTCTTCGTAAATACGCACTCTATCGACTTTTGCTGACCATTGTAGATTGAATTCAGCAATATCCTCTTTAGTTATATCGTCTGTCTTTACCATGGAGACTTGCGTCTTTGCTCGCTTATTGACCGAAAGGAAATAATTGATATTCTGAGAAACAGTAGCATAATCCAGCTGTCTATAGTGTTGATATCGCCTTGCTAATTCCAGGCTAAATGATATGAAAGTTGCAGAATCAGCAATCAAATGCGCAAGTTTCTTCTCCAGAAGCGATGCATTCGTAGCCAACTGGATTTCTTTAAACTTGCCCTTTGCATAAGATAACATTTCAGCAAACTGGGAATGCAATAATGCCTCGCCTCTTCTAAAAAGGACCAGTGTCCTATCGGGAAAGTCAGATATTTCATCTATTAATTTCTTATAGAGCTTTATATCCATAAAGCCTAATTTATAATTCATAAATCTTCGCGGGCAATAAACACAATGGGCATTGCATTTATTGGTAGGTTCAATCTCAACACGCATTGGAAACGTTCTTATTTCTTGTAGTTTAGACATTTACTTGATTTGTTGTTAAACCTTTCGTTTCTTTATAAACATCTCGGTATGTCTGGGCATTCTTTTCAAAAGGTTTTTTTGCAAAGAACTCTTCAGACCTTTTAAGGGTAGCCTCTCTTAGGCGTAAAAGTTCTGGCTGATTCCGATAAAGCTTCAGTAAAATTCGTGCTAATTCAAGATAATCACCTGGTGGAAAAAGATAAGCGTCATTAGAACTTACTATATCAGCTACATGAGGAATAGCTGTAGTAACAATAGGCATACCAGCTACCTTTGCTTCCCACAACACATTTGGCAAACCTTCAAAAAGTGTTGGCAAAACGAAAAGGTCCGATAACTCAAACTTTCTTTTTACTTCTTTATTCTCTATAAAACCGAAGAACTTTACTCCAGAAATATTATTTTTTTTCACAAAACGTTCTAATTTTTTTCTTAAAGGGCCGTCTCCCAATAACCACAATCGTGAATCTTCTTTTTTCTGTCTTAATATTTTAAATGCCTTTAAAAGAGTCCATACGTCCTTCTGATTATGCAACCTGCCACAAAAAACAATAGTAAAATATCTCGCATCAGGGCGATGTTGGCAATTATAAAAGTTCTCGATTTCAGTATTAATAGAATAATATGACTTTAGCCGCTCTTCTTTTACCCCCAAAGACCTGAGATATTTTTTTATGTATGTAGACTGGAAAAGCACATATCTGGCTTGGCGATAAACAAACCTTTCAAGTATTAGAATTAAATAAACTCTGTCAAAAGGAAAAAGCTTTTGCCACATTCGATGGTCGTTGTAACAGCCCGCCACGCAAGGAATATTGAATATCTTTTGTAGGATTACTCCCAGTAAACCTAAAAAATTAGTATAATTGATTTTGATTATATCGATTCTCTCCTTCTTAATAATTCTAATTAGCTTAAAGATTATTCCAATATAGCCAAAGCCAAAGAATCTTCTTGTACTATAAAGACAGGCTCCTTTTCCAATTTCTCTAGTTCCGGTAAATTTAAAGGGGGCATCGACAATATGGATCTCTTCAAAAACTCCCAAAGGGTTATGTCTTTTTTCAAAATTATCAAAATTTTTCTTTATTGCTTTGGCCCGCGTCAGATTTTCATCAATTAAAAGCAACAATTTCATTTTGCCTGTAAAACTCCAAAAATATTTCTATGGCTAATGGGTTGCTTGGAAAACATCTGTTGTACGTTATTTTTAAACTGGTACAGCTGAGACGAATCTAAGTAAACTATCTCTAATCCAGAACGTAAAAATATATCTTTCAGTCTCTCTTTTGTTAAAGGATTGCAGTGGGGCCAATTTTTAATGATATCTTTATAGGTTTTCTTCTTCATTATTAAACACCCAATATCTACCAGCAAAGAATAAATTTTTACAAGCCTTTCAAATTGCGATGCTTTAATATTGCGCAAAGGCACTAATGGGTAATACAAGGGCATCTTGGGGTGGAAAAAGATATACTCATATTGAGTGGGAAATGTATGAAATATAATATAGCCATTGCGAGAAAGGTTTCTTTTTATAGATTGAATAAATATTCCGATTTCATCATCATAAAGGTGCTCAAATATATCAAAGCAAATAGCGATATCTATCTGCAATGGGCAACTGTTTAACCATTCAGTAATATCCCCACAAATGAATTTTGGGGATACATTTTCTTCATCAGCAAGCTTGTTCGCAATAAGCAAAGCAGAATGATCAAAATCTACTCCAAAAGTCTGGTATCCCAACTTGGCGAATTCGATTGCAAATGTGCCGATAGAACATCCGAAATCGACAACAATGGTATTTTGTGGGCCTTTTTGTAAATCTTTCAAAATATATCTATTCATTAAATTAAAAGCGAGGTCTATTCTTTTTCTCCAAGAATTATTATTTCGATTTCTATATTTTTCAGCCTGTTGCAGCTGATAGTCTTGCTTAGATTCAACAGGTATCATCTTGGCCTTACCCATTGTTTGACTTCATATTGCAGTCTTTTTATGGGAGATTGGATGTTCGCCCTTTTAAAACCTACTTCTGCGATAGTCGGTAAATTTATTAAAAAGGCAGCATAGTTAAAGCCAGGTTTTTTATTATTAAGGCCTGGGCGTTTTACAGTTTCGATAGCGTACTCGGTCCAATTCCCTTTTATTATTTCTTTGATATTTGCCAAAGTTCCCTGTCTGTTTTTAAAGTAAACGCCACAAGAGGCATCAAAGACAGCCCATTTTCTATCTATCTTAACAAATGATAGGGCGATACAGAAGCTATGGTCTTTATCAAATACTAACTCATAAAAGGCATCAATACCCGCATAATTGCATAATGTCGTAAAAACATCTTGAAATTGATCATTAGTAGCATATCCCCTTATTATGATATGCCATACGTGGTCATCTATAATTGGGTAATCCTTTGG
>CAZEQA010000121.1:0-4827 GCA_964514265.1 uncultured Planctomycetia bacterium
CCCTTTTTTATTGACTTTTCAAGCTGAATTTACAGAGAACATTATACGCTACCTTGATGGTTCGACTGCGTTCACCATCAATACTGAGCGCAGTTGAAATAGCACAGTCGAAAGTATTGACTGAGGTCTAATTTTATGTTAAGATGAAATCTCAAAAATAAGGAGACAAATCTGGAAAAGATAGATATCTCAATCATTATACCTGTGTGTAACGAAGAGGAAAATCTCCCCCCATTACTCACAGGTCTTGTGCCGGTATTGGATAATCTGGGAAAACCTTACGAAATAATTTTTGTTGATGATGCCAGTACAGATAGAAGCCTGGAAGTCCTCAAAGAGCTGGCCGCTAAATATCTTCACCTGCGCATTGTTAAGTTTCAAAAGAATAGCGGGCAAAGTGCTGCCTTTGATGCCGGGTTTAAGTTGGCCCGGGGTGAAGCTATAGTAACTATGGATGCTGATTTACAATACGACCCCCAGGATATCCCGCGGCTTTTAGACAGATTAAATCATTACGACCTCGTCTGCGGGTGGCGTAAGAATAGGTGTGATCCCTGGTTGAAACTGGTCTCTACAAAGATTGCTAATGCGGTAAGAAATAGACTCAGCGGGGAAAATATCAAAGACACAGGCTGCTCATTAAAGGTCTTTAAGAGAAGTTTTCTGGCCGACCTTAAGATGTCTAAGGGTATGCACCGGTTTTTGCCTACTTTATTAAAGATGCAAGGTGCGGAAGTTTGTGAGGTGGAGGTAAGACACTTCCCCAGGAAGTTTGGGCGTTCAAAATATAATATCAGGAATCGCATTTTTAGGTCTTTCTTGGATCTATTATTTATTGTCTGGATGAAAAAACGCAATTTGGATTATAAAATGGAGGTTATTAAATGAACTTCTGGATTATGTTAGGTCTTCTTGCTCAATTTCTTTTTTTCATGCGCTTTTTTGTGCAATGGATAGTCTCAGAGAAGAAAAGACAAAGCACTATCCCTATATCTTTCTGGTATTTCAGTATAGCGGGAAGTATTTTGCTGTTAATCTATTCAATCTATAGAAAGGATATAGTCTTCATTCTTGGGCAAAGCGTAGGTTCATTGATATATATGCGCAACCTAATTTTAATCTACAGAAAAGGAAAACTCGCCACTTAAGTGAGGCCCAAACTTATGGAGCGAAGTGAACATAAGTTTGCTGGCCGAACTTACCCCACACCCAGATGCTTGGTAGAATTTCTTCGCAGTAACTGGGTGTGGGGTTAATTCGCACAAACTGAAGTAGAATATCTAAAGGAGATGGACTTATGGAGCAGAGAGATGAGCCATAAGTCCAGTGCTCATTAAATATGTTGGAAAAAATTGGGAAAAGTGCTCCTCGTCAAGGTATCCTGATATTTATCTTGGTGTTTTTTTCTCTGGTTGTACTCTTTTTCAACCTGGGTAAAAGGAGTTTCTGGGAGCCGGACGAAGGAAGATATGCCGAGATATCCAGAGAAATGGTCGAGTCTGGAGATTGGCTCACACCCAGATTAAACTATATCAAGCATTTCGATAAACCGCCTATCGCCTATTGGCTTATTGGCTCCTCTTTCGCACTTCTTGGAGAAAAGGAGTTTGCCGGACACCTGCCTCTAGTCATTCTTGGCCTAGGTGGAATCTTAGCCACCTTTTTTCTGGGCCAACAATTATTTGGCCGCCGCGTAGGACTGCTTTCTGCAATCATCTTAATCAGCTCGCTTGGCTATCCAACAATCTCGCGGATACTCTCCACTGATATAATCTTTACCTTCTTTTGCCTTTTGTGCTACTTATTTTTTGTACAAAAGAATTATCTTCTTTTTTATCTTTTTATGGGCCTGGGCTTTATGACCAAGGGGCCGGTAGTGCTTATAATTACCCTCATACCTATATCTATTTTTCTTCTCTGGGAAAAACAATTCCACGTTTTTAAACAAATGCATTGGGGAAAAGGTCTTCTTTTATTTTTACTGGTTGCTCTGCCCTGGTTTATTTATGAAATTACCATCAACAAGGGGCTTCTTTTTGACTGGACTTATGCACAAACCCTAAACAGAATAGTGCGGCCAGGCAAAGAACCATTTTATTTCTTCATTCCGACGCTCATCGGATTTTTCTTTCCCTGGATATTTTTCTTAGGCCCGGCCTTGAAAAGATACCTCTCTTTTAAGAGGGCCGCCCCTGATAAAGAGTCGGTAAAGACGCTTCTACTTTTCTTTTGGTTCATCCTGCCATTTATCTTTTTCTCCTGTATTGGGAAAAAATTGGTCCCCTATATTCTGCCTCTTCTTCCTGCTTTGGCGATAATAACTGCTCGAATCTGGGATGAGCTAATGGACAACCCCAAAATACTCTCAACTAAATTTTTTGCTATATTCTATTATGCATTTTTATCGTCCTTGGGGATTCTTTCGATAGCTATGGTAGTCTTTTTGTTTTTAGGTTTTGACAATAAACTTGGCGTTGAGGCAGCTCGCCCAAATATAATTGCGATGTGCATAATATCGGCTGGTGCAATAGTAGTAAGCCTGTCCTCCTTTAAATTAAAGAAAGTGGGAAGGCTTTTTTGGACTATTGCCATAATTTCTTCGCTTTTCTTCCTTACTACAATAGACCTGTTGGCCAAAATAGAAACTACTACCGGCAAGTCGATAAAAAGTCTGGCTTTAAAGATAAAGGAAGATTTAAGGCCGGAGGATAAGGTAGTTAACTATCGCTGCTTTTTAAAAGGCCTTCCTTTCTATCTTTCCCGCCGTACGGTAGTAGTGGAACGCCAACGCCACGTTGCCTATGAAGAAAGTCCCCGGCAGTGGCAAGACTATTTGCTTAAAGACAAAAAAGACCTCTACAGGCTTTTGTCTGCAAATGATTTTAAAGTCTATTGCATTACTTATACCTGGGAATTTAAAAAGATAGAAAAGGAAAGTCCTGTGCCGCTTTATCTGTTGGGTGAGGCGGGGAAATATGTGTTATTTCAAACGAGGCCCAGACTTACGGAGCGATAGCAAGATTCTTCGCTTTGCTTAGAATCGCAGTGCTTAAGGAATGAAATGACGAAGCACGAACGTAAGTCTGCTGGCCGAGTTGATACTTGACATCTTTGATGTCAAGTATTTAATGCGCACAAACTAAAGTAGATATACTAAAGAAGATGGCCTTATGTCGCACTTACGTGCTCCATAAGGCCAGTGCTTATTAAAAGAGGATAGAGCTATAAGCCGAGTTCTGTAATCGATGGCCATCCATCTAGTTTTGCCGTTACCGACAAAATCAACTCCCTCGACTCCACTCGGGATTGATCGTTCCAAGCGAAGCGAAGGATTAATAGCGGTCAACCCGAAAGTAATGACGAGCCGGGCCGGCTCGTTGCCATATAAGCATCCTTCCCTATTCGACCTTTCTCCGCGTAGAGATTACCTCTTTTCACCCTCTGCCAAAAAATTTGTTTTTGGTGAGTTGTCGTCTCTGTGGCTCTAATCCTATCCCGCACCTTTTGCGGAACGATGGGCGTTACCCACTACGCTTACCCTGTGGAGCTCGGACTTTCCTCTGGCTAATAAATTAACCAGCGACCATCCGCTCTATCCCCTTACAAACAAGAAAATTGGCTTTGCCGATAACCTAATGCAATTTTCGGAGTGGTATGGCATTTATACTTTACTATACCAGAACAAATTCAGCGTTATGCTGACTTTAGACTATTATCAATTCGAGAATCAATAGCCTGATTGGCAAGTTTATCGGCCTCTCTGTTCTGGCCTCGACCAATCTGTCTTATTTCCAAATTATTAAAGCCTGTCTTTAAATGCAAGAATTGCTCATAATAGGGTTTAAGGTTAGAATTCTTAACTCTATATTCACCCCTCAACTGTTTAGCCAAAAGTTCGCTATCCGAATGGACAACCAGGTCTTTAAGGCCGAGGATAAGGGCCTCCTGTAAGCCAAAAATCAGGGCTGTGTATTCAGCAATATTATTGGTAGTCTGGCCAATATATTTATAAAGCTGCCTTATCTTTTGGTTCTGGCCATCGTTAATAACTATCCCGATACCGGCATCTCCGGGATTACCGCGGGCAGCCCCATCAATATAAACAAAAGATTTTTTTTCTTTCATAATCTCTATTGCGGCCAGTATAAAAGACGAGAACAAAAATCACATATTATTATCTTATCTTTCATCCTGGCTTCGTTAATTACCTGTGGCGGTAAAACCCTGTGACATCCCCCGCAGGATTCGCCAATAACAGCGACCAGGGCCAATTCGCCCTTGACCTTAAGTATTCTTTCATATTGAGCGAGCAATCCCTTTTCAATATCGGGACAGAGTTCGGCCTTTTCTTTCTCTAAAGTTGAAATCTTTTCTTCTATACCCTTAATCTCCCGGTCAATCTTTTCTGTCTCTTGCTTTACCTTTTTCTCCTCTGTGCTTAATCTTTCCTTTTGCCCGGCAATTTCTGACTTAATCTTATCCACTTTCTCCATTAATTCTAAGATACTGTCTTCCAAGACAGCATTGTCTGCTTTCAGTCCCGCAATCTCTTTTTGCAGAGAAAGATATTCCTTATTAGTCTTAATTTTAAGAAGTTGTGTTTGGTATTTCTTAATCTCCTTTTCTTTACTCTCCAGGTCTATCTCGTATTCTTTTCTCTTTAACTGTACGGACTTAACTTCTGCTTCTCTATCTTTTAAGGCCTGGCTCAATTGGTCAAACTTCTCTTTCAGGCTCTCTTTTTCCGCCGGTTTGCCGGCCTTTTCTCCCTTGAGCTTATAGAGTTCCGTATCAATTTTTTGTAGTTTTATTAATATATTAATCTGC
>CAZEQA010000122.1:0-4791 GCA_964514265.1 uncultured Planctomycetia bacterium
ATCGGAATTCTCTTTTCTCAGCAACGTCTTTAACTTATCGGCGGTCTCAAGGCAGTAATCTATCAATTCTTTTCGTCCACCTAATTCTTTCTCTAACTGGCACAGGGCCTCTTGCTCACGCTGATAACGTGGTTGTTCGTATATGCTACTTAATATAGAGCGAATTATGTCTTCAACTGAATAGAAGTGCTCCGGGTCGTCTCTTATTTGCCTATACAGACATAATATTGATTTCTCTAACCTAAATCTTTTGTTGCCTGGCTCTAGTTGCGTTATTACTTTTTCTCGATATCGCTTTGCATCTACAGATGACACTCCCTCAAGTTCCGAAAAACGCTTAATGCTGTAGAGATTAGTAACTACTTCCCTCACTCCACAATTGTCTCTACCTTCAACTTGCCTAACTTTATTGTGGACTAATTCATGGTATACTGCCTCCCCAAAGACTGCTATTGGACGCGCCGAGGAGGGAATCAGCCTTTTATCCAGTTGCATCGTCATTAAGTGAAATCTAGCTACCGGCACTATATCTGTATCTGTCTTTAGCTCCCGCCTTCTGATATTGCGCCGGATTTCTATTCTCTCCAAACCAACCAGAAATCCCGGACCATAACAATCAATCATAGTCTGAAGGTATGACTGAACAGGCCTTTGGTATCTCTTAGGCAACTTTACTACTACTTCATATTTTTCTTCCTTAACCTTTTTTACCTCAACCCTTCCGCTCTCAACAATTTCTTCCTTTCCATCTGCCTTCAGGCCAATCTGGCTTTGGTAGGATGTATTAATGGCTACATACCTTCCTGCAATAGACCCGATAGCCTCTACATCGGGGAATAGTTTCTCAGATAACTGTCTGCTATCAATGGCCTGAACCATTGCCCGGGCATATTTCTTTGTCTGCTCAGGAAAATGCTCATCTATAAGGGCATCTTGCTCCGGGGGAAGGTCAAGAATAATCTGGGATGGCTCTAACTTTCCTGCTACTGCATTCTCTATTTCTGAACAAACCTCAAAAAGAAGCTCTCTTACGTCTATAACACATCTTTCGCTTAACTGCGCCCCGATAGAATCTAACCTTTTGCCTAATCTGTCTCCCCAGCCACTTCCCGGATACAGAATTTCATCTGATTGGCCTTCACTTCTTAAAATTTGCACAAGTCTTCTTAAAAACTCTTCAAAACTTAAGACAATGGCTATATGCTGCGAGGTAAGGCTCGGATGGGGCTTTCCTGTCTCTCTCTGGTATTGCCTTGCTCCTTCTGTAATCAGTAAGCCGGCATTAAGGGCATTGATAGAAGAAATAAATAGCCGCAGGTCTTCCTCACTTATATCTTTGGATAACCAAATAGTGTAGTTGAGCTTACGACTTCCAGACCTTTGCCTTGTCAAAGAAATTTCTTCAAAATTCATAGCGTTACGCTGCTGCGCAAGGGCGATAAATATCGCTAAAGCAATAAAGATTGGCCTGTGCTCAGATATGCCCGCCGGCAAATCAAGGTTAACGCAAATGCGCAATTTACCTGATTTCTTAAGTCTGCTTTTTATCTCTGCGGCCAAAGCTATGGGAGAGGCAATAAAATTAAAAACCTCTCTATCCGCGTCTTCCGGATACAACACAGCCTGCACGTTTATCCAATGGTATAACAATTTACAAGGAAACAAGGCAATTTTTCCTGCAGGCCCCATATTTTCTAAGGTCATGGCTAAGATGCTGGCAAGGATGTGGTTTCCTTTTACTTGGGCATACTCAAAAGCCTGCTTAAGGGTAGAGATTAGCATAAGCCCCAGCTTTCCTAAAACAAAGGCAAAAGATGTAGCTGGCTTTGTCATACCCTTATCAATTAGATAGTTAAAGCGAGCAGCACAGATAGCGATAACTCCAGATTCGGTTCTATGCTTAAGCTTAGAGAAAATCTCATCAGCCTTGTGCGCCTGGATATAGGCTTCCATAAGATGAAAAACTGATTGCGCGGGCATAATGCCTTCATTCACTAAAGTAAGGGCAGTCTGCTTAACCATATTCCAATCATTTCCCTTCAGAGCATTATTAAGTTTACTAATCAGCACATCAGCCTGAAGCTCTTCACTAACAGACTTACAAGAAACATCGTCAGCGGGCTTTACTGGCATGTCTATAATCTTCTCTCTTTGATTAAAGAGCCAACTAAGAATTATCAATACAGGAGCAGTAATTACAAACGCTACTCCCCAACCAATCAAATGCTCATATCCCTTCCATAAACCTACCACAATTAGCGCCAAACCAACCACTGAAATTGTAGCCAAGATGGTCTCAAGAAGAGTGAAAGCATTCCTAAGTCCGCTATCTCCAGATGTGGGCGCGGAAGGCCGCCCTTGAGTTTCTGTTTTTGCTCTCTTATCCAGTTCATCCAGCATTTGGTCAAATAGTATATTCCACTCATAATGTGTTTTTAGATATGACCTAACAAAAATTATGATAATTGCACACCATAAGGCCGCAATTATAGCTAAAAAAATAGATGCAAATAAAAGTGATGCGTCAGTAAATATTGTATAAATGGAAATAATAGTAAAAAGCGCTGCGGCGAGTGCAAAAATAGACAGAGGCATGAGGGTGAAGGACTTAATGGCCTTAATCGGACTTACTTGAAGCTCATCTATTAAACTTTCCCATAAGAATCGAATAAAACTGACCTTTCTACTATTAATAATAGGTCTTATTTGTGCAGGATCTATCTTTATTATTTTCGCTAACTCGTACAAAATACCTATCTTAGGCATTGCCGGAGTGCGTTTCATTTCATCCAGAATATGAGGTTCGTAACGATTGCGAAGTTCTTGAAAAACCCGGCGTTCCCAAACACTATCCGGCGTAAACCTTATGTTTCGTTCTATTTTTTCTAAGACTTGACTTGCTTCATTAATAAGATGGAGGGTGTTAAGATCAGTCCACGTCTCATTCAATATCTCAAAAATGGCTTGCAACAATCGCTCAGTCTTATCTGCCTCTGCATCCCAATCAAGCTCATGCTCATCTTTCCCAATATGGCAGGAGTCAGGCTTTTGTGGCGATTGCTCTTTCCTGGATTTGGCCTTTTTAAGAAGGTGGACTAATCTGGGAGCGACTGATTCAGGTGTGATAAAGTGTAATACCATTAACTGGATTAATTTATGCGGCAAATCTCTACTACTACCCAGAGCAAAACTGCCGCCAAAGCAACTTCGCAACCACCTACTCCTCGCAACTTCTAAAGATTCCTGTATCTGTTTATCTTCAGAAGAGTTATAGATATCTAATAAAATCGTCAATTCTCTGGTTCCAAAGATACGGCTTAGTTCCTTAATCAGCATCTTCTCTTTGGTTATTACTAAATTCTTTATCGCCTCAATAATCATACTACGAACCCGGCGCGGTAATCTTGTAATAATCATACTACGAACCCGGCGCGGTAATCCTGCCGCCATATCGTCTATTTTTTCGCCAAGAAAATTCTCTACTTCGGTTTTCTCACCCGACTCTAAGGCTTTATTTATTTGGAAAATATTCTCCCAGTTATCCACTTCTTGCCAGATAAGATGAAGAATAGGGAGATTAGACATCAGGGTACGCAGCTTTTCAATACTCTTTATGCACTTAGCCCTTATTGTTAGCTCGTCCCCTAATTTACGCAAGGCTGCATATTCATATGCATAACGCTTTTGTCTTTTTAAACTATCCAGTATCTTATCCAAGATGGCAAGTTTAACTTCACCTGGCCCCTGCTCAAACTTTATGTTTCCCTGGTGTATATCTTGAAACACCTCCAACATAGGCTTATCCAAGGTAAAACCAAACCGGCTTCCCTCGCCTATTTGTGCTAATACCTTCTCTCGATATCTTTTGAACTCTTCTATTGATGTATGCTGGTCGGCTATCAGCGAAATCAATTTTTCGAAAGTCTTAACATCCGGAATGGTAGGTCTTTCAATGAATTCACCAGGTCTACAGAAATGTAATACAGAAAAGTTTGTAGCTGCCATTTCCCTTAATCCAGGGTTATCTATATTCAATGCAGCCTGACTTGTTACTATGAGATGCTGAATTACTTCTCCTATAAATTCCGCTGAGCCTGTCTCAATCACATCCTTATCTATTCTCATTACCCCCTCACAAAAATCTCCTGCATCAGAAAGATTCTGCCAGATTTCAACTATATGCAGATTAACCAACGATCCTGAATCAGATGGAGAGATTATTCTATTCAGATAATCCTGAATAGGCTTGCGGTATTCATAGGGTAAGCCATTCACAACAACAAACTTGCCATCCGGAGTGCTCCATATTTGAACAATCCCCCGGGCGATACAGACTGCTTTGCCTTTGGCTTCTTTTCTTAGGTAGTGCTGCTCAGGGGAGGAAGCTTTCTGCTCCGATTTCAACAATGCCTTACTAATTAAACAAGCTAGAGAAAGAATAATTAAAAAAGCAAAGACTAAAATCTCATTAGCGCCTTCTGCGGCATAAAGTACAGATGAGAATATTCTTATACTTAATCTATCATCGGAAGTTAATAAAAATAACCCTAAGCCACAATACAAAGCATATATAACGATTGAGCCGTAGAATCCAACTGATATAATTACGGGGAACCAACCTTTTTCCGTCCCCGATATTTTTAAGAAGGAATTTTTAACATACCTGGCTGCCAACAGAAGAATTGGTAAAAGCAGAATATGGCGTAATAGAATAATCAATGCTAAGAAGGTAAGGGCGAAAGACTGAATAGTCAACCATGCCGAATCCAGCCCTGCAAGAAAGGCGGATTT
>CAZEQA010000123.1:0-4783 GCA_964514265.1 uncultured Planctomycetia bacterium
GCTTTCGTTGCCCCCACTGATGTAAAAAGGAGTTACAATGGCTTTATCCGGACTGGATGTTTATAAACTGTTACCCAAGACCAATTGTAAAGAATGTGGTTTTCCCACGTGTCTGGCCTTTGCCATGCAGATTGCGGCCAAAAAGGTGGAGCTAAGTAAGTGTCCGCATGTTACTGATGAGGCAAAGAAGTCTCTTGAAAGTGCCTCACGCCCGCCGATAAAACTGGTAACTGTAGGAGTTGGTGAGCAAAAGTTAGAGATAGGAAATGAAACAGTAATGTTCCGCCACGAAGAAACCTTTTATCATCCCACGGGTATAGGTTTCTTAATTGAAGATACTCAAGACACCTCCGAGGTCGATGAGAGAATATCTAAAATAAATAAGTTAAAGTTTGAACGGGTGGGCCAGCAAATCCATGTAGATTTAGTTGCCCTGAAATGTGCAAGCGGGAAAAGTGAGACTTTTACCGGGCTGGTAAAGAAAGTTTTATCACAGTCACAGCTGAATTTGATTTTAATCAGTGAAGACCCTGAAATTATAAAGGCAGCCGTCCCCCTGACAAAAGAAAAACGGCCTTTAATCTATGCCGCGACAAAGGATAATCTCGAGGCAATGGCAAAGATAGCCAAACAGAATTTTCTTCCTCTTGCGGTAAAGGCGGATAGTCTGGATGAACTCTCAAGACTGGTCCAGAAAATAAACTCTCAAGGGGTGGAAGATTTGATTCTTGATTCAGGAACAAAGGATTTATCAGAAAAACTTAACGAATTGACCCAGATTAGGCGTTTGGCCCTGAAAAAGACCTATCGGCCTTTGGGTTATCCCACAATTGCCTTTACTTCTTCCGACGATCCTTATCAGGAAGTAACAGAGGCCGCTTCTTACATTGCTAAATACGCCAGTATCGTGATTATGAAAGGGGTGGAATCCTGGCAGGTATTGCCGCTTTTAACTGTGCGGCAGAATATTTACACCGACCCGCAGAAACCGCTTCAGGTTGAGCCCAAAGTTTATGAAATTGGTCAGGTTAATGATAAATCCCCTGTTTTAATTACTACTAACTTTTCTTTGACCTACTATACAGTAGAAGCAGAAGTCGAGGGTAGCCGAGTTCCTTCTTATATTATTTCTTCTTATGCAGAAGGTTTGAGTGTTTTAACTGCCTGGGCAGCTGAGAAGTTTACTGCCGAAACTATAGCCAAAAGCTTAAATGACTGCGGCATTAAAGATAAGGTTTCTCACCAGGAAATAATTATCCCGGGCTATGTTGCGGTCTTGAGCGGAAAACTAGAGGAAGAATCAGGCTGGAAGGTTAAGGTTGGCCCCAAGGAGGCCTCCGGCATCCCTTCATTCCTTAAAGCGCTAAAAAGATGAAAAAGAAAGATACTTATACAATTACTTTTTTCTGTCCTCATCCCACTAAGATTGAGGTGAACAAGGGCAGAGACCTTCTCTCTGCGGCAGTTGAGGCAGGTGTGTTTATTAATTCAAGCTGCGGCGGGGACGGTGTGTGCGGGCGCTGTAAGGTGATTGTGAAAAAGGGAGAGATAAAGACAGAGCCCTCGGGAAGAATTTCCATGGAGGAACGGAAAAAGGGATATGTTCTGGCCTGCCAGACAACAGTACATAGCGATGTAGAAGTAGAGGTTCCCGCGGAATCCAGATTAGAATTAGATAAAATATCCGAACAGGACCTCAAGCTCTTGCGCCTAAAAGGAATGTACAGCCAGGCGGTAGATGTGGACAAAGGAAAGGGTGCGGTGAGCGAAGACCTATTTGTGCATAGTCCTTTGGCTACTAAAGTTTATCTGCAGTTGCCTGCGCCTACGTTAACAGATACAATTAGCGATTTAGAAAGGCTATATAGAGAAATTAGAAAGACAAGGAACATCCCGATAATGCAGACGGGCCTGACCAACATTAAACGCCTGGGCAGGTTATTTAGGGAAAGCAACTGGGAGGTAACGGTCCTCTTGGGAAAGAGAAACGGAACAGTGGAAATTATTTCTGTGGAGCCCGGCGATACATCGCAGAAAAACTTTGGCATTGCTTTAGATGTGGGTACCACCACTGTCTCCGGACAATTAGTAAACTTAAATACCAAAGAAATCTTAGGCACCAAGGCCACGCATAATAAGCAGGCCACATTCGGCAGCGATGTAATCACCCGGATTATCTACGCCAGAGAAGGCGTGGGGCTGGAGAAGCTGCATCACGCAGTTATCGATAATATCAATGCCATAATCCAAGAATTAGTCAAGGAACATAATGTCAATTTGAATGATATTAATGCGGTGATGGCTGCGGGCAATACTACCATGGTTCATCTTCTTCTGCGTGTCGACCCCACATTTATTAGAAGGGAGCCATACGTCTCTACAGCCAATTTTGTCCCAGTGATCAGGGCGCAAGAGACAGGGATTAAAGTCAACCCCCGGGGCCTTTTATCTTGTGTTCCCGGCGTAAGTACCTATGTGGGCGGAGATATTACTGCCGGCGTGTTGGCCTGCGGGCTTAATCGGGCAGAGAAATTGACTATGCTCATAGATGTGGGCACAAATGGCGAGATAGTCCTGGGAAATAAAGACTGGATGGTTTCTTGTGCAGCTTCTGCTGGTCCTGCCTTTGAAGGCAGTGGCGTAGAATGTGGGATGAGGGCAACTAATGGCGCTATTCAGCGAGTAGAGATATCCGGGCCCGGTAATAAGCTTAAGGTTACTACCATTGACAAGGCCAAAGCCAGAGGAATATGCGGTTCGGGTTATATCGATTGTTTAGCTGAGCTTTCCAGAGGCGGAATTATCAATCGTAATGGTAAGTTTGTTAAAGGTAAAGAATTTATTTTAGTTCCTAAAAAGGATGCCGATGCCGACCACGATATAGTTATCACCGAGGCAGATATTGAAAATCTCAAGCGTTCTAAAGGAGCAATCTATGCTGCCAGCGCGATTCTTTTGAAAAAATTGAATTTACAATTTAAAGATATCGAACAGTTTTATATTGCCGGAGGATTCGGCACATATCTGGATATCGAGAAGGCCGTGAGGATTGGTTTACTTCCCGATTTAGAAAGAAAAAGGTTTTCTTTTATCGGTAATAGCTCTTTAGTGGGCTCGCGGGAGATTCTCCTTTCTTATGAGGCCAAGCAGGAAGCGGAAAAAATTGCCAATAAAATGACCTATATTGAATTGAGCGTAGAGCCAACTTATATGGATGAATATGTCTCGGCGCTATTCTTCCCTCATACGGATTTGAGTAGATTTCCCAGCGTAACGTAAAATGAACTACACGATTGCGATTTGCGGAAAAGGCGGAACAGGTAAAACCACCATGACCGCCCTGGTTATCAGATGGCTTTTACAAAAGCATAAAGGAAATTCTATTTTAGCTATCGATGCTGACCCCAATAGCAATCTGGATCAGGCCTTAGGGATAAAGTCAGAAAATAGTATCGTCGCTATCGTGGATGATGTAGCTAAAAATACCGGACAGCTTCCGTCGGGAATGACTAAAGATAGATATTTAGACTATCGAATTCAGGATTCACTTGTGGAAGCCGAAGGTTTTGACCTCTTAACAATGGGACGGCCGGAGGGGCCGGGGTGTTATTGTTTTGTGAATAATTTATTACGCTCTTTGATTGAGAAGCTAAGTAACAGCTACAATTATTTGATTATCGATAATGAAGCGGGGATGGAGCATCTTTCCCGGCGCACGACGAGAAAGATGGACATTCTCTTTATAATTAGTGACTATTCTTTAGTCGGACTTCGTTCAGCTAAAAGGATTCTGGAGTTGACCAAGGAGTTGGAACTTGGCGTTAAAGATGCAAGATTAGTGATAAATAGGGCACCGCAGGAAGTAAATCAGCTAAAAGAAAAGATTGACCATATAGGTATTCCCCTTGCCGGTACAATACCAGAAGACGAAGAAGTATTCAGACTGAGTTTGGAAAGTGGTAATATCAGGTCTCTTGCGGAAGATTCTAAAGTTGTAGAGGCAGTGAGCAAAATATGTGAGGGAACAATATGAGTCTGGAATTGGTAAAAGAAAAGTGCTCGGGCAAAATCAATACAGTAACTATCGGCGCTACCAAGGAAGAAGGGGGAGCGAGGAGTTCTAAAGTGACTGTTGGCGGCGAATCCACTTTACCTTATTTATTTGGTGAAGGCCAAATGCCAAACAGCCCGGTGATTGCTATGGAAATATTGGATATCGCACCAGTTGATTGGCCGCCGGTATTAAAGGAACAGTTTGCTGATGTCTTAGGCAACCCCGTGGAATGGGCAAAGAGGTGCGTCAGTGAGTACAAGGCCGAACTTTTGTGCCTGAAACTACAGGGGGTTCATCCTGATTTTGGCGATAGGTCGGCTGAGCAGGCAGCGGCAACTGTAAAATCTATCCTTGAAGCAGTAGGAGTTCCTTTAATTGTTTTGGGTTGTGGTAACGAAGAGAAAGATAACTTAGTTTTACCTAAATGTTCTGAGGCGGCCAAAGGTGAAAACTGTCTATTTGGCGATGCCACAGAAGAAAATTATAAGACCCTTACGGCAGCGTGTCTCGCCGATGGACATAATATAATTGGTGAGTCTCCCATAGATATTAATATTGCCAAACAGGTAAATATCTTGATTTCCGATATGGGCTTTGATGTAAATAAGATCGTGATTAACCCTACTATTGGGGCCTTAGGATATGGGTTGGAATATGCCTATTCTATTATGGAGAGAGCCCGCAATGCCGCACTTATTGGTGATAAGATGCTTTCTATGCCCTTTATCT
>CAZEQA010000124.1:0-4772 GCA_964514265.1 uncultured Planctomycetia bacterium
CTTGGCAAATACATGCTTTCCCTTTCTAACCTGACAAATCTAACCAGGTTAGAATTAGGGGATTAGCACCTTGAAGTTTCTTCTGCTGTAATTGAGCGAGCACCAAAAGCGCACCCGAGACAGGACCCCGAACCCTGGGAGAATACGAGAAATTACCTAGTTAAGTTTAGGATGATTTCGGCGGCGCGGTGGCTGGCCCCCGGGCTTCCTAAGCCTTTGCGGACCATCTCTAAGTCCGCCTTAATCTTGTTCAGTTTTTCCTGGTTACTTAGGATTTGCAGGGTCGCTTTGGCAATCAGGGAAGGCCTGGCCCTAAATTGGACGAATTCCGGGACAATCAACTTTTGGGCCACTACATTGACTAGCCCGATAAAAGGCAATCTGATTAGAAACCTCGCGATTAACCAATTTAAAAAGGATACCTTATAGACCACCCCCATCGGCGTTTGCATAATTGCTGTTTCTAAAGTAGCAGTTCCTGAGGCTACCAGGGCAAAGTCGCAGATATTAAGGATGTCATATGTCTGATTCTCACAGAGCACAACAGGGAAGCCGGCATAGCTAAATTTCCTGATTATCTTTTCAAAGCTTTCTCTTGCTAGAGCAGGTGCCCGAGAGATAACAAACTGGGTCTGGGACAAGCTTTGCCTGATAATCTTTGCGCTCTCTAAAAGTATAGGTAGAATTCTTTCCACTTCCATTTTACGAGAACCGGGCACAAGACCAATGGTCAGTTTTTGAGAAGATAGTCCTAATCTATTTAAAAAATCTTTGCGGAGAAATTTGGGATGGACGCTTTCTAAAAGGGGGTGTCCCACAAAAGAGACATCGACTCCAACGTCTTTATACAGGGCCTCCTCAAATTTAAACACCACAATCATCTTATCGACAAATCGCTTAATTGTCTTAATCCTTCCCTTCCACCAGGCCCAGATTTGCGGGCTGATATAATAGATTACGGGAATTCCTCTTTTTTTCAGTTCCGGGGCCAGCTTGAGATTAAATCCGGGATAATCGACCAGCACCACAGCGTCGGGTGATGTGGCATCAATTTGCTCGAGCAAACTATTAAAGGCCCGCTTAATCTCCTTTAGGTTGAGGAGGACATCGGTAAAACCGATGATGGAGAGTCTCGAGATATCAAAATAGATTCTGCAGCCGGCCTGGCGCATTCTTGCGCCGCCAATCCCTGAGATTTCGATGGAGGGGTCTATTTCTTTTAGGGCAGAAATAAGAGAAGCGCTGTGGAAATCTCCGGAGGTCTCCCCGGCTATAATCACAATCTTTTTAGGCATGGTGGGGCTGAGTTTTTATCTTCTCTAAAATTTCTGTGGCGATGGCCAGGGCATCGCGTCCTTGAAGGCCCGAGACAAGGGGAGGCTTCTTTTCTTGGACGCATTGGATAAAAGATTGCAGTTCTTTTTGCAAGGGTTTTTCCTTTCTGATATTGATTTTTCTTCTGGTAATTTGTTTTCCTCTTTTTTCGTAGATTAGCGCCTCTTGGGCCTCGTAATCCAAAGAGATATATGCATTTTCCTGAAATAATCTGATTTTACGCATTGATTTGGGGCTGATCCGGCTGGCGGTAATGTTGGCCACCGCCCCATTTTTGAAATTGAGCCGGGCGTTGGCAATATCTTCATGTTCTGTAAGCACATTTACACCCACAGCCTGGATAGACTCAACAGGGGAATCCACCATACCCAGCACGATATCAATATCGTGAATCATCAAGTCTAAGACCACGCCTACATCTTTCACCCGGGAAGCAAAAGAGCCCAGGCGGTGGCATTCAATAAATCTCGGTTTTCCGGGAAGCTTTTGAATGGCCTGAACAGCGGCATTGAACCTCTCCACATGGCCCACCTGCAACACCAGGTCCTTGGTCTTGCCCAGGCTAAGAAGCTCATCCGCCTCTTGCACAGTGCTGGTAAAGGGTTTCTCCACCAGGAGGTGAATATTCTGCTTCAGAAAATCGCGGGCAACCCGGTAATGCAGCTGGGTAGGAACAACAATGCTGGCTGCTTCCACCAGGCCGAATAATTGTTGATAATCGCTAAAGTACTGACAGCGCAAGCTGCGCGCTACCTTTTTTGCCCTTTTTAGGTCGCTGTCCACAACTGCTACCAATTTGGCATCAGCTAACCCCGCATATATACGTGCATGGATTGAACCTAAGCTACCTATTCCAACTACGCCTACCTTGGTCTTTTGCATAATAGTTCCTTGATTTCGCACCACTAATTATACGAAAGATATGGACAAAAAGCAACAATTATGTTATACTCCTACCTACTAAAATGAGAGATTTTCTTAGGCTGTTAAGATTTCTTCGGCCCCATTTGGGCATTTTTGTGCTGGCTATAGTCTGTATGTTTATCTCTGCCCTTTTTGACGGCATCCAGATTGCCCCGGCCATTCCGATGATTGATAATGTCTTTACGGGCAAGGGGATGACGATTACCAGGCCTGTTCCTCCTATCATTTCCCAGCTTATTGGCACAATCAATGCCATGCCCCGCTTAAGGTTATTAAAACTTATCGCACTTGGCTTCATCGGGTTGTTCATCCTCAAGGGCCTGGCCCTTTTTATCCGCCAATTTCTGATGACCAATGTGGGTCATCTGGTCTTGCGCGATGTCCGCAACGCCCTGTACGCCAAATATCAGTACCTTTCTCTGGATTATTACAGTAAAAGCAAAATGGGGGAATTGGTCTCACGGATTACTTATGATGTGGGGGTAATTAATAACTCCATTGCCCAGGGGCTTACTGATATATTTTATCAGGGCTTCAAAATCATCATCTTGCTCACTATTGCCATCTATATTAATTGGCGGCTTTTTCTGCTTTCGATTATTCTTTTTCCTTTTATCAGTATCCCGGTAGTCAAAATTAGCCGGGCCTTGCGTAAAATCAGCACCAAGACCCAGGAGAAAATGGGCGAACTAACCTCCATACTCTATGAAGGCATCTCGGGTATTAGAATAGTAAAGATATTTTCCATGGAGAACTACGAAATAGACAGGTTCGCTAGGGCCAATCAGGGCTTTTATAAGGTAGTGATGAAGTCAGCAAAACGCACTATCGCTATCAGCCCGGTTACTGAACTTGTGGGAGCAATAGCTGCAATGCTTGTCTTATATGTGGGCGGCGGGCAGGTAATTCGGGGAGAATTGTCTTTTGGCATGTTTGCTGCTTTTATGGGGGCAATGTTTCAATGCGTGCAGCCATTTAAGCGCTTGAGTAACATTAATGCCGTGATGCAGCAGGCCCTGGCAGCGGCCACGCGCATCTTTCAGGTCTTAGATACACCGCCGGATGTGCAGAGTGGCCTTGAGGCAGCTGATTTGCCTGAGTTTAAGGAGGCAATCCGTTTTGAAAATGTCAGTTTCAAATACAACGGCGTTGAAGAAGAGGTGCTCAAAAATATTAATCTGGAGATACCCAAAGGAATGCTTCTGGCCATTGTGGGCCCAAGCGGCGTAGGTAAGACGAGTTTAATTAATTTAATTGCGCGCTTCTACGATGTAACCGGGGGACGCATTAGCATTGACGGCTACGATATTCGCGAGATCTCCCTCAAATCCCTAAGAGAAAAAATCGGCATTGTTACCCAGGATATGTTTCTCTTTAATGACACTGTAAAGGCAAATATCGCTTACGGCAATATTAGAGCCTCCTCTGAGGCGGTAGTTGCCGCAGCGCGCGCAGCCGCAGCAGATGAATTCATCCAGGCCTTGCCTAAGGGCTATGATACCGTTATCGGCGACCGCGGCTTTAGATTATCAGGAGGAGAAAAACAACGTCTGGCTATTGCCCGGGCACTATTGAAGAACCCTCCAATTCTAATTCTCGATGAGGCCACATCTCAGTTGGATTCGCAATCAGAGATTCTGGTGCAAAAGGCCCTTGAGCAATTGATGCGCGGGCGCACAGTATTTGTCATTGCCCATCGTCTTTCCACTGTCAGGAATGCCGCCAGGATTGTGGTTTTAGACAAAGGTACGATTACCGAGTGCGGCACTCATGAAGAATTAATGAACAAAGGCGGGCTGTATAAAGAATTGTATCAGTTGCAATTTAAGTGAGGCCGCAACTTATGGAGCATAGCAAGATTCTCCGCTTTGCTCAGAATCGCAGTGCTTAAGGAATGAAATGACGAAGTGCGAACATAAGTCTGAGGCTGAACTTTCCCCTGCCACTTTTTGTAGTAGTGGATTGGAAAAGGTGGTGGGAACCCAGCGGCTCATAAAAAAAGGTTGAAAAAATGATGAGTTATTGTTATATTAAGTGAAGCCCAGACTTACGGAGGCCGTAGGCCGAGGTAAGTCTGTTGGCTAAACTTATACTTGGCATCAAAGATGTCAAGTATCAATTGTTCATTGAAGGAAGGAGAAATGAGACCTTGGTAGTAGAAACCTTAATTAGGCAACTTTTAGAGGCGGGTGTGCATTTTGGGCACCAGACTAAGCGCTGGAATCCCAAGATGAAGAAGTTTATCTTTGGCGAAAGAAGCGGCATCTATATTATTGACCTTCAGGAGACTGCCCAGCGCCTAAAGACAACGTGTGAATTCCTCAAAAATTTAGCGGCAGCTGGCCAGTTCATCCTTTTTGTAGGCACTAAAAAGCAGGCCCAGGAGATTATTGCCTCCTCTGCCACTCGCTGCGGGATGTTTTATGTTAATGAAAGATGGCTAGGGGGGACGCTTACAAACTTTGAGACTATTCGCAAAAGTGTGCACCGCTTGGGCGAATTGCAGGCATTGC
>CAZEQA010000125.1:0-4768 GCA_964514265.1 uncultured Planctomycetia bacterium
GTCAGAGACAAGAAGATAGAGGCCTAAGGCCTGTTTATATTGAAGCCTTTGATTTGGACGATGCCTGGTTTAAGTGTCTGACGGAGATTCTGGAGCACGGCTATGTCTATAAGATTGACCGTGGGAGTTTCGCGGGCCAGCGGCGTTTAGAGTTTGACTTTGTGTCAATTCATGTCAAAAATCCCGCCCATCAGATAATCCCTATTATGCCCGAAGGTTCAAGCATACCTGCGCCTACTGATCTAGATTATATCCATCAGTATTTGCAATATCTTCTGACCAGTTGTAAAACCGAAACCGAAGATTATACGTACGGCGAAAGACTCGTAGACCCAAAGGTAAAGGTCCAGATACACTCCGACGGCCGGAAGATGGTTAAGGAAATGCCTCTAGAGTGTAATCAGATAGAAGAAGTAATCAAGATCTATAAGACCCAAGGCGCAGGAACCAATCAGGCAATTATGGAGGTAGGGATGCCTTCTGATATAAAACTGCAGGACCCCCCATGCCTGCGGCTTATAGATACCCGCCTGCGTTATGGAAAGTTGCATTTCTTTTTGTATTTTCGTTCCTGGGACCTCTGGGGTGGTTTTCCCTCAAATCTCGGAGGGCTTGAACTTGTAAAACAGCATATGGCCGAAGAAATAGGTGTGCAGAACGGAGAAATAATCGCCTGTTCTAAAGGGCTGCATCTTTATGAGTATGCCTGGGAACTGGCCAAACAAAGAACCCACAAATCCAACCTGGAAATAAAATGAGATAAAAAAGGGTCAGGCGCTTTTTTTCTTGACAAAAACAGACATTTAGGTTAGATTAGCATTGTATACTGTTAAAAAAGTATATTACTTAAGAAGATCCTTTGGCCTACTTGTGCCCTTTAGGGTATCAGCCTCAGGATCAAGAAAAATCTGCCTTAGGCAGAGTTTTCTTGACAATTTAATATATCGTGGATCGGGTGTTGTAGCTTAATAGGGAAGTTCGTGACCTGCCGGTAGGCAGGAAAGCGAGCACGGTCCCGCCGCTGTAATCCCACCCTTTCCTCTAACAGGAAAAGGGAACTCTTTTAGCATCTTAAACGCCACTGTCTTTAGGAATAGGGACGGGAAGGTAGCTAAAGGAGAGGGAGAGTCAGAAGACCTGCCCGATGCGTGAGGATTCTTTTAGCTCTACGAGGGATAGGGCCTAAGAGTTTTTCGTTTTGGGCGAAGTAAATCAGGGTGCAGCCCTTGGCGCAAGCAAGCCAAGGGCTCTTTTATTATGGCAAAGTTTATCTTTATTTTAGGCGGGGCAAGAAGCGGTAAAAGCCGTTATGCCATAAAATTGGCCAGGAGCTTAAAGTGCAAGGTTGCCTACATCGCTACTTGTACTCATCCAGATAAGGAGATGAAAGAGAGAATAAGGTTGCACAAGAATTCCCGGCCTCGTCGCTGGAAAGTTGTTGAAGAAGGAAAAAACGTAAGCTCGATTATAAGTGGGTTAAAAAATAAATACGATATAGTAATTATTGATTGTTTGGGGCTATTTGTGTCAAATCTTTTGTCGGAAAATTTAAAAGATAGTCAGGCGTTAAAAAGACTAAAAAGTCTGGCTCAATGTTTATCAAACAGTAAAGCTACGACAATCCTGGTTTCCAATGAAGCAGGAAGCGGCATAGTGCCCGAGAATCTATTAGCCAGAAGATTTCGCGATTTACTGGGCTTGGCCAATCAGATGATGGCCAAAAAGGCAGATGAGGTTATTTTTATGCAATCGGGCATACCGATAACCATAAAAGAAGGAAGGGGAAATGCAAAAGTTAAAAGAAGTTATCAATAAAATTGAAAAGATAGATTATAGTCTGGCTGAAGCGACTCAAAAAAGACTGGATAATCTTACCAAACCGCAAGGGAGCCTGGGATGTTTAGAGGAACTGGCTAAGAGAATAGTAGAGATTACCAAAAATGAAGCCCCCCCAATGAAAAATAAGGTTATATTTACCATGGCGGGTGACCACGGTGTTGTCGAAGAAGGCGTAAGTGCCTTTCCTCAAGAAGTAACACCGCAGATGGTGTATAACTTTATTGCCGGTGGGGCCGGGATAAATGTGTTGGCCAGGTATGTGGGGGCCAGAGTTGTTGTAATTGATATGGGAGCAGCCTCAGATCTAAATCCCCACCCTGAGTTAATAATCAAAAAAGTAAATTATGGAACCAAGAATATGGCCAAAGGCCCAGCGATGACTAAAGAAGAAGCTATTAAATCTATAGAAAATGGCATTGAAGTATTTGAAGAAGAGTTACCTAAGGGCATAGACATTGTGGGAACAGGAGATATGGGAATTGGCAATACCACTCCTTCCTCGGCGATTGCCGCCTGTTTTACCAAAAGACCTGTAGAAGAGTTAACCGGAAAAGGAACAGGGATTGACGATCAGACCCTTTTAAATAAGATTACCGTAATTAAAAGGGCGCTCAAACTAAATCGGCCTGATCCTGACGATGCAATCGATGTCCTTTCTAAAGTAGGCGGATTTGAAATCGGCGGACTTACTGGAATAATTTTAGCCAGCGCTTCCCGGAGAATCCCTATAGTGATTGATGGGTTTATCTCAGGAGCAAGCGCCCTTATAGCTTACCATTTAGAGCCAAAGGTTAAGGACTACCTTATTGCTGCCCACTGTTCTGTGGAAAGAGGCCATAAGATTGTCTTAGATTATATGGGTTTAAGGCCAATCCTGGATTTGAATTTAAGATTAGGAGAAGGCACTGGCAGCGCCTTAGCCATAAATATAATAGAAGCCGGCACTAAAATCTTAACTCAAATGGCCACCTTTCAAAGTGCGTCTGTTTCTGAAAAGATTGATAAACACAGTGGTGAGCTTGCCGAACCATGAAGAAATTTTTAATTGCCCTCCAATTTTTAACTATTTTACCTATAAAGATTAAATCACAAATTATGGAAAAAGACTTAGGTGCCTCGCTTATCTATTTCCCCGTAGTTGGTGCATTCATCGGGATGTTCTTGGTATTGATTTTACTTGCCTTCGACTTTTTACCGCATTTAGTTACGGCTGCACTGGTGCTCATCGGCTCAATCATTATCACCGGCGGGATACATTTGGATGGTTTCGCCGATACCTGCGATGGATTCTATGGCACAAAGAGCAAAGGAAAAATTCTTGAAATTATGCGCGATAGTCGAACCGGCGTTATGGGAGTAATTGGAATAGTAACTCTTTTACTTTTAAAATTTACTTTAATCGCCAGTCTTCCCAGAGATATTCTTTATAAGATATTAATTATGATGGCAACCTTTGCCAGGTGGAGTATCCCCTTCGCCTGTTTTACATCTAACTACGCGCGCAAAGAAGGAAAGGCAAAATATTTCATAGAATATAACGGCAAAAAGGAGTTTCTGGTGGGAAGCGCCTTTACCATAGCTTTATTTTTCCTCTTGATGAAAACAAAGGGGATGATCTTGTTAGGTCTTTCTCTACTTCCCATATCCTTGTTTATAAATTATGTAAAGAGAAGAATTGGCGGAATGACTGGAGATACAATTGGCGCCACAAATGAAGTCGCAGAAGTTGTTCTGCTTTTCTTTGCCTTGATATGCCAAGTAATGTAATCTTTTTGTTAATTTGTTGTTATCTTGCCGATTTAACTTTTGGTGATCCAGAGAGGTTTGCCCATCCAGTAAGGGGAATGGGTAGATTGATAAGTTTCTTGGAGAATAGATTGAGGACAAATTCCGGTAAATGGACAGAGAGAACAAAGGGAATTATTTTAACTTTTGTGGTAGTAGGAATAAGTGCGTATCTTGCATATTTATTGATAGAATTTTCCAGGTCTTTTAGCCCCATTTTAGGAAATTTAGTGTGGGTCTATTTAGGCTATACCGCGCTTTCCATTAAAGATTTACAAGTTAAGGCAAAAGCAACTTTGCGAAAGCTAGAAAAAGGCCCGCTTGTTCAGGCCCGCAAAGAACTTGCTAAGATTGTGAGTAGAGACACCCAAAATTTAAGTAAAGATAAAATAGCACTAGCCACAATAGAGAGTATTGCCGAGAACACAAACGATGGAATTATTGCACCTCTATTTTATCTGATTTTAGGAGGGCCGGTCTTAGCGATAGCTTACAAGAGTATCAACACCCTTGATTCGATGGTAGGCTATAGAAACGAAAAATATCTTCATTTTGGTTGGTTTGCTGCCAAAGTAGATGACATAGTCAATTTTATTCCCGCACGAATTTCGGGATTTCTAATCTCAATTTCTTCACTAATTAGGGGAAAAAGGTTACAAGCGCCTTTTCAGACAATGCTTAGAGATGGCCGCAAACACCCCTCCCCAAACAGTGGAGTTTCCATTGCCGCTATGGCCGGTGCCTTGGGGATTAGATTAGGAGGCAGTTGGAGCTATCAAGGCAGACTTTCAGTAAAACCTTATCTTGGTGAAGAAAGAAGGATAATACAGCCCTCTTTTATCAATGAGGCGTTAACAATAAGTTTACTTACTTCTATTTTAATGGTTTCTTTTGGAGTAATTTTTAAATGGCTGATTTAGATTTTTCCCACGGTGGGAATATCTACGATGTTCAGGGTAGATACAGAAAAAAGATAATCGATTTTAGCGCCAATATCAATCCTTTAGGTTTACCTGGCAGAATTAAGAAGGCTATTTATAAAAATTTTGCCAGAATCCTACATTATCCTGATCGCCGGGCAAGCAATATTACCCAAAAAATCGCTAAATACTGGGGGATAGATAAGGAGAACATCCTTCTGGGC
>CAZEQA010000126.1:0-4729 GCA_964514265.1 uncultured Planctomycetia bacterium
AGGCATTGGAAATTATATTATCTCTTTTGGCATCGTATGTCTCTTCGTTTACGCCCAGGACTACCGTTTTGATTTCTCCTTTGGCCGGAGCAGAGATTATCACTTTTTTTGCCCCGCCTTTTAAATGTAGGCCGGCCTTTTCCGCGTCGCGAAAGAGCCCTGTCGATTCAATAACAACCTCTGCGCCTGAATCTCCCCAGGGAAGTTTGCCGGGGTCTCTTTCCGAAAAGACCCTAATCTTTTTGCCGTCGACAACAATAGCATTATCCTCGGCCTGCACATTATTCGGCAAAATGCCGAAATTGGAATCATATTTAAGCAGGTGGGCTAAAGTAGCGGCATCGGTAATATCATTTACCGCCACAAATTCTATATCTTTTTTCTTTAAGGCATATGCTGCCCGGAAGATTAATCTTCCGATTCTGCCAAAACCATTAATACCGACCTTTACTGCCATTTGTTTACCTCCATTAATCACGATTAGCGTTTAGTGAATAGCGTATAGCGTTTAGTTATACGCTATACGCTAATAAATATACGCTCTACGCTATACGCTAAATCTTTGCTTCTTTAATGAGCACGCAACTTATGGAACAAAGTGAGCATAAGTTGCTGTGCGAATTAAATCCTGAGGCTGCGAAGCAGCCGAAGGACCTTACATTATATCTTCGCTTCTCTAAGATATTTTGCCGCAATTTCCGGCGGAGTAGGATTTATATAAAATCCCGAACCCCATTCGAAACCGGCAATGTGCAAAAGTTTTGGCATAATCTCGATATGCCAGTGGTAATTTTCTCTCTCGTCTTTTTCAATTGGCGAAGTATGAATAATGAAGTTATACGGTGGGTCATTTAAAACATGTTTCATTCTTAAAAGTACGGTTTTTAAGATTCTGGCCAATTCAATTACATCTTCGGTCCTGATAGAGCTAAAATCGGAATGGTGTTCTTTGGGTAGAATCCAGATTTCAAACGGAAAGCGGGAGGCAAAAGGAGAAAAAGCCAGAAACCTTGAATTTTCACAAATTAGCCTTTCATTCTCTTCTCTTTCCTGGGCAATCATATCGCAAAAGATACATCTTTCTTTATATTCATAATATGCACTTGCCCCGGCTAACTCTTCTTTTACATTCTTGGGAATCATCGGAAGGGCAATAAGTTGGGAGTGACTGTGTGAAAGAGAGGCCCCGGCAGTATATCCCTGATTCTTGAATACCATAATATATCGAAAACGCCTATCGCCGCGTAAATCCAGGCTTCTGTCCCGATAGGCCCAGACAACTTTCTCTACTTCGTGGTCCAGTAAATCCGCCAGAGTCTTTTGGTGGTCGGGGGTCTCGATAATTACCTCGTGCGTCCCTATGCCATTGGACATATCAAACATCCCTACGCCCTGACGCTCGAGCTCTCCCTCTATTTTTAGAGCGGGGAATTTATTGGGGACGACTCGAGTTGACCATCCGGGCGAATCAGGCTTTGTGCCGCCTTCCCGGTGGGCATGAATTTCAGGCGGGGTCATATTTTCATTGCCGTAGCAAAAAGGGCAAGAGCCTTTTTTGTCCGGCGGCGGCTCAATTCTAAAATCACCGGGCGCCGAAGGCCCATCTATAAATACAATCACCCATCTACCGACAATCGGGTCTTTTCTTAATTGGTCCATGGTTCTTTCTGTATTAATGATTAGCGTATAGCGTGTAGAAAAACCAGGAATTTTTATTTTTTACTATACGCTAAACGCTAACCGCTAGACGCTAAAATATACGCTAAATTCTGGTTTCTCGCAATATCTTGGTAGCTTCTTCGGGCGAAGTGGGATTAAGGTAAAAGCCTGTGCCCCATTCAAACCCGGCTACGCGAGTTAAGCGGGGCATAATTTCCATATGCCAGTGATAATCGGAATCTATGGTTCTCCAGTATCCCGCCTTAGGGCGGCGAAACGGCGCGGTATGTAAGATATAATTATAAGGCGGGTCATTCAACACTGCCTTTAACTTAGACATAACCTTCTTTAAAATGCCGGCTAAGTCCCGGCGGGATTCTGGCTTAATCGTAAAGAAATCACAGGAGTGCTCTTTGGGCAAAATCCAGACCTCAAAGGGAAAACGGGAGGCAAAAGGAGAAATCGCTACTAAACCGTCAATATCAACGATTATCCTTTCCTTCTGTTTTATTTCCTGTTTAATCATATCGCAAAATACGCATCTTTCCTTATAATCATAATACCTTCTGGCGCCCGCCAGTTCCTCTTTTACCCGCTTGGGGTTAACCGGTGTAGCAATTAATTGAGAGCGTGTGTGTTTCAGATGGCCTCCACCGGCTGCCTGGCCATAATTTTTAAACATCAACACATATTTAAAACGCTCGTCCTTCTGCAATTGAAAGAATCTTTCTACATAGCAGTCAATAACCTTAACGATTTGCTCTTCTTCCAAATCGGCAATGTTGGCAATGTGTTTGGGGGTCTCAATGACTATTTCGTGCGCTCCGATGTCATTCATTAAATCATACATACCCTTGGCGCGCCTGCCCAAATCTCCTTCTCTGCTAAGAAGCGGGGCGATGTTGGAAAATACCCGCACATCCCAGCCCGGCTGATTGGGTTTGGTCTGGGACCTGCGTATGGCGAAAACTTCCGGAGGAGTTTGCTTTTCGTTTCCCTCACAAAAGGGACAGGGCTCTTCGGAAATTTCTTCCTTCTCCACCTTAAAGTCCTCTGGCCTTTTCGCTCGCTCGGTGGCAATTATTACCCACCGGCCAATTACCGGGTCTTTTCTTAACTCTGGCATAATGACTCCTTAAATAAACACGCGCATTGACCCCATCACTTTTAAGCAATCCCAATAAAGTAAAAAGTAATGGGGGATAAGTTCAATCTCGGGCTTAGGTCATTTCATTCCTTAAGCCTGGATTTCACTTATTTTAACACATATTCTTAAGAATGCAAGAAAAAAAACAGCCCAGCAAAAGCTGGGCTGATAATAGAATGTCAAATTTTCCTAATATAAATTACTCAGTCTTAGATAAACCCTCGCTATATCCTTGCTGATATCCTTGCTGATATCCATTGGTGTATCCTTGCTGGAAGCCTCTTTGATAGGCATCCTCGCCCCCTAGACCTGCGGATTGCACAGGTGCCTCGGACTTGCTCTTCTCCATTGCGTCAAACAACATACCGCTAAAGATACCCACTCCTGCGCCCACAGCTGCACCTTTTCCTGCTTTTCCACCTGAGGCTGCCGATGCTGCTGCGCCTGTGGCTGCGCCTTGAACCGCATTTTTTAAGAAAGAGTCGCTAAAGTTATCGGCAAGCGCTACCGGAATGAAATAAACGCCCATAGCCAAAATTATTAGAACGACCAGAATCTTCTTCATTTTAGTTTACACACCTCCCTTACTCTCTAATTTGCTCTCTAACAAAGAGTATACCCTATTGTAGCGAAAAGTCAACGAAAATTTGTCAAGGCATGTTTTCGTTGATCCTGAGGAACCCTTCTAAATACCCTATTGTGGAGATTAACGAGGTTGAACCTCGATAATATATAGCGAGGGGGATATTGATGGGCTGGGAATACGTGTGGCATTTTTGTAGTAAAGCGAAGGGCTTTTGCGAGGTGTTTCCCAGCGAGCGAATGAGCTTTTTGAGCGAGCGGGAAACACCGAGCAAAAAAAGCCCTTCGTGGATGAAAAAAGGCCAGCAGCGTTTGGCTACCGGCCTTGAAATATTAACCGAGCAACTACCTACTCTCCCACGGCGTTGCCACCGCAGTACCATCGGCCTTGAAGGGCTTAACTACTGTGTTCGGAATGGGAACAGGTGTTTCCCCTTCAGCATGGTCACTCGGAAATTATATAATAACGAACAACTACATAGCGTTTTAACAAAAATAAAAAGTGGTCAAGCCGATCGGCAGATTAGTATCTTTAAGCTCAAGCTATTGCTAGCCTTACACTTAAGACCTATCAACCTTGTAGTCTCCAAGGTGCCTGTGTCCCGATAAAATCGGGACGGGATTTCTATTCTTGGGGTGAGCTTGGCACTTAGATGCCTTCAGCGCTTATCTCTTCCGGACACAGCTACCCAGCAATGCCACTGGCGTGACAACTGGAACACCGTCGGTCCGTCAATCCCGGTCCTCTCGTACTAGGGATTGCTCCCCGCAAAAATCCTTACGCCCACGACAGATAGAGACCGAACTGTCTTACGACGTTCTGAACCCAGCTCGCGTACCCTTTTAACCGGCGAACAGCCGGACCCTTGGGACCTTGTCCAGCCCCAGGATAGGATGAGCCGACATCGAGGTGCCAAACCGGATCGTCGATGTGACTTCCATTATTACTAACGGAATAGACTATACCTTTATCTCTTTCGAGATATTGACCTTTTATAGCAACTAAGATTTAACCATCGAGCTAAGGTTGCTATCTCGCCTTTCGGCTCAGTCGTTACGGGGAAAGCTTGTAAAGCATGCTTGGAATAATGTATAACATTCCAAGTTTAGCTTGTTGTTTTTACAACAAGCTTCCTTCCCTCGGTATTGTCCCGAAGCTTCGGGATTCCACCGATTTTAGCCAATTTTCACCATAGAATCGCTTCTATGGGGAGCTCACTATGTGAACTCTTGGATCCGATAAGCCTGTTATCCCCGGAGTACCTTTTATCCGTTGAGCGACGGCACTTCCACATGCTACCGCCGGATCACTAAGCCCTACTTTCGTATCTGCTCGAGATG
>CAZEQA010000127.1:0-329 GCA_964514265.1 uncultured Planctomycetia bacterium
GCAGCTACTTTAGTGGAACTTGCCCCTTTACCTGTTAATGTTAATTTTAGGGTTCCTTTATGCTCGGCCTTGGAGATGTAGGCGATAGGTTGGCTTTAAAGTAGTCTATAATGGGCCTAACTCTGAGCAAATAAAGAAGTTATAGACTTTTTCAGGCCTAATATATACAACTTATTGGGCCTTTTTACTTGTCGAGGCCCAATATATAGTATATTTTTTACATTTTTTACTTGACAGCCCAATTTTGCTATGCTATACTTTGATAGCAGAAGGAGGAAAATTATGAAAAAATTACCTTGTAATCTTTCCGAGAATGCGAAGAGGGTATT
>CAZEQA010000127.1:339-4665 GCA_964514265.1 uncultured Planctomycetia bacterium
AAAGACTCCCAGGGCAATGTTGCTGAAACCGCCGACGATATGTTTCAACGAGTAGCCATAAATATTGCCCAGGCAAAAAGACTCTACGAAACCCGAGGCGACTGGGAAAAAATAGCACAGGATTTTTACTCTATTATGGCCAATTTAGAATTTTTACCCAACAGCCCTACCTTAATGAATGCCGGAAGGGAACTGCAGCAATTGAGCGCCTGTTTTGTTTTGCCCATCGACGATTCTATGGAATCGATATTTGAGGCGGTAAAAGACACAAGTCTGATTCATAAAAGTGGAGGGGGTACAGGGTTTTCTTTTTCCCGGCTGCGTCCCAAAAATAGTCAGGTGCGTTCTACGGGAGGAGTAGCCAGTGGTCCGGTCTCATTTTTAAAAGTCTTTGATGCCGCCACTCAGGCGGTAAAACAGGGGGGTACCCGTCGGGGCGCGAATATGGGAGTCTTACGCGTAGACCACCCCGATATATTAGAGTTTATTTCCTGTAAAGAAGATGACAGAGAAATTACCAATTTTAATATCTCAGTAGCAATGACTGAAGCCTTTATGCAGCAAGTGAAGAATAATCAGGAATATGATTTGATTGATCCCCATAGTAACAAGATTGTCGGCAGGCTTCATGCTCAAGAGGTTTTTGCAAAAATAGTAGAGATGGCCTGGAAAAATGGTGAGCCCGGAATAATATTTCTCGACCGGATGAATAAATATAACCCTACCCCTGCACTTGGAAAATATGAGTCGACTAATCCCTGTGGGGAGCAGGTACTCTTACCTTATGAAAGTTGTAACCTTGGCAGCATTAATCTCTCCAGGATGGTTGTCGAAGGAAGGATTGACTGGGATAAACTTGCCTGGACTACTGCAATTGCTGTGCGCTTTTTGGACAATGTAATTGATATGAACAAATATCCTTTGCCCAAAATAGAAGAGATAACCAAAGGCAATCGAAAGATCGGCTTGGGCGTAATGGGCTTTGCGGATATGTTAGTCAAGTTAGGCATCCCTTATAATTCTGAACAGGCAATTACAGTGGCGCATAAAGTTATGGCTTTTATTCTGGAAAAAGCAACTGCTGCATCTTGCAAGCTCGCCAAAGAAAAAGGCGCCTTTCCTAATTTTGCCAAAAGCATCTATAATGTTGAAGGTGGACCAGGCGCTTTAAGAAATGCAACTTTGACTACCATTGCTCCTACCGGGACTTTGAGTATTATCGCTAACTGCTCAAGCGGGATAGAACCTATCTTTGCTATTTCTTATTTACGCAAGGTCCTGGATAAAGAAGGCCTGCCGGAAGTTCATCCCATCTTTGAAGAGATTGCGAAAAAGCGCAGATTTTACAGTATAGAATTATTGAAATTGATTTCTCAACACTCTTCCATTCAAGACATTCAAGAGATACCTGAGGATGTACGCCGAATATTCGTTACTTCCCACGATATTTCACCTGAATGGCATATTCGTATGCAGGCGGTGTTTCAGGAATTCACTAACAATGCCGTGAGCAAAACTGTAAATTTTCCGCAGCAAGCTAGCATCCAAGATGTAGATAAAGTTTATAGGATGGCTTATGAGTTGGGGTGCAAAGGTGTGACTACTTATCGCGACAAAAGTCGCTCAGAACAAGTGCTTAATTTGGCCAGCGAAGAAGAGGCAAAAAGCGCGCAGGCCTCTATTGTTATTTCGCCCCGTCCGCGTCCACAGGTAGTCAGGGGAACATCCACCAAGATTACTACCGGATGCGGTAATCTTTATATTACTATTAATGAAGACGAAGAAGGCCGTCCTTTTGAAGTGTTTATGCAGATGGGTAAGGCTGGTGGTTGCGCCGCTTCTCAACTGGAAGCTATTGGCCGACTGGTTTCTTTGGCCTTACGTTCAGGCGTAGATATAAAATCGATAATTGATCAGTTACGTGGTATTCGCTGTCCCTCTCCTTCCTGGAGTAGAGACGGAAGGATATTTTCTTGTGCCGATGCTATTGCCCGGGTAATTGAAAACCGCCTGAGCAAAAAGACCGAATCTAAAAAGCCAAAGCAAGATATAGACAGATCTCCAGAAGGAAGACAGGATAATTTTGCCGGCACAGTCAAAGTGATAAATATTATCGGTGTTTGTCCTGATTGCGGCAGTGCACTTCGCCATGAAGAAGGTTGTGTAGTCTGCGCAGCCTGTGGATATACGCGGTGTTGATATGTCGATTAAGCCTGATCAGTGGATTATGCGGATGGCCAAAGATAAAGAGATGATTGTGCCATTCGTAAAAGGGCAAATCAAAAAGAATAATATCTCTTTTGGTCTCTCCAGTTTCGGATACGATATTCGGCTTAGCGATGAGTTTAAATTATTTAGCCCGCCACAGGATTTAATCGTTGACCCCAAAAGGATGGAAGAAAAGGTCTTTCGCAGCGTTAAGACAAATGTGTGTACGCTCCCTGCCAATTCTTTTCTCTTGGCAAGATCCTTGGAATATTTTAAAATTCCCGATAATGTATTAGGAATAGTTGTGGGCAAAAGTACCTATGCGCGTTGCGGCGTTTTAGTCAATGTTACGCCTCTAGAGCCTGGTTGGGAAGGGTTTTTGACCATATCCATCAGCAATACCAGCTCCCATCCAATTAAGATTTATGCGCACGAAGGTATTGCCCAGGTTTTATTCTTTGAATCAGACCAAATGTGTGCGCTTTCTTATCGAAAAAGACAAGGTAAATATCAAGGGCAGAAGCAGATTACTATATCAAGGCTATGAAAAAGATTCTCTACATAGTTTTAGACGGCTTAGGAGACCTGCCTCATCCAGATTTAGGCGGGAGAACGCCTTTAGAAGTTGCAGCCACCCCTTATCTGGATGATTTAGCTAAAAGCGGACAGACGGGCCTGATGCATACAGTGGGAAAAGATATCGCTCCGGAGTCAGATATTGCGGTGATCAGTATTTTAGGATATCAGGCAGAGAAGTATTATACCGGTCGCGGTCCTTTAGAATCCTACGCTGAAGGCTTAGAAGTTAAAGACGGAGACCTGGCTTATCGCGTTAATTTTGCCACCCAAGGGGAAGGAAGAAATATAGTCGACCGTCGGGTAGGGCGCAATTTGACTACAGAGGAGGCAGGCCTATTGAGCGCAGAGATAAATGCTAAGGTGAGTTTAAGCTCTGTAGAGGCGGACTTTAAATTTAAAAATACCATTGGCCACCGGGGTATTTTAGTTATCCATCCTCACCAGGAAAAACTTTCTGCTTGTGTCACCAACACCGACCCGGCTTATGCTAAAGTTGGTTATTTTGGAATAGCCAAAGAAAAATTTGAAAAGGTTATCCAGGAATGTCGACCTGTTCCCGGAAAAGAGAATTTACAAGCGGCTATTAATGCCGCAAGGCTTACCAATGAATTTGTAAAAAAGAGCCATCTTGTTTTAGAAGAATCAGATGTTAATAAAAACAGAGAAAGCGAAGGGAAACTAAAGGCAAATTTAATTTTAACTCGCGATGCAGGAGATAGGTTGCCGGAACTGCCGAACATAAAGACAAAATTTGGTGTAGACTTTGGCTGTTTTGTAGAGATGCCCGTAGAACGCGGGATTGCCCTTTTGACAGGAATGCAGATAGTCGAGATACCTTTACCTTCAGGAGATTTAGCAAGAGACTATGCGCTGCGCGCAAAAATGGTCCTGGAGGCCTTACAGAGATTCGACGGTTTATATATCCACATCAAAGGTCCGGATGAACCAGGGCATGACGGAGATGCCCTGAAAAAGAAAGAAGTAATTGAAGCCATTGATAGATATTTCTTCGCCAATTTAATTCCCCATTTAGATATGC
The DNA here is from genome assembly GCA_964514265.1 of uncultured Planctomycetia bacterium. Lineage (GTDB taxonomy): Bacteria > Omnitrophota > Gorgyraeia > JAFGHF01 > JAFGHF01 > CAZEQA01. The sequence goes on from CAZEQA010000127.1 coordinate 4,166, forward strand.
GAAAGTTTCTAGTTTGTGTTACTGCAGACCACTCTACACCTTGCATATTAAAGGCGCATTCTGCCGACCCCGTACCAGTTTTAATCGCCGGAGGAACGGTAAATCCTGATCAAGTAAAAGATTTTTCAGAAAAGAGTTGTAAGAAAGGGGCCTTAGAAGTATTATCGGGCCCAAAACTTATGCCACTTTTGATTGCATTGGCTAAAAAATGAATAAATTCCTTGACAAAAATTTTATATTCCGTTATAATTTTAATTAGGAATTAAATTTTTTCAAAAAAAAAGGAGAGCCGACGGTAGAATTGAAAAAAAAGAAAAAAATTTCAGGGAACCATCAAAGGGGTGGTTCCCTTTTCTTTTTTGAGGAAAATATTTTATGAATGTAGCAGTGTTATATAGAAAACCCTATAATTTAGACCAGGGCTACCCGCGAGATTGTCAGGGTAGAGGCGGCCTCCAGCATATAATGAGGGTAAAAGATAGCCTCGAGAATTTAGGCCA
>CAZEQA010000128.1:0-4661 GCA_964514265.1 uncultured Planctomycetia bacterium
CGCTTAGCCTTTTAAGAAGATTATCGCTCCTCATCAATTAATCCCTCTTTTTCAATAATTTTTAAGAAATGCTTTAAGTTCTTATTTACTTTATCTTCTGAAACATCAAAAGAGGCTGTCTTCTGAAAACGTCTAATTAATAGCTTTATATCTATTTCTTGCCTTCCGTATCTCATTAATGCAAGACAATCTTCTATATCTATGGTAGCACCCCTAAACAGCTTAGTAATAACGATGTCATAATAATTAAGTATACCTAAATAAATGATGAACTTTTCTTTTAAGAAAACCATCCCAACCGCTAATTCTATCCAATAAAGCCTGTTTATTTATCTGATATTTCATACAATTATTTGTATATTTCTATACAATTTCCTGTATTAAAGTATACAATACATTCTCTAATATGTCAAGGAGAATTTTTAGAAAAAATTTCTTAAGGAAGGCGGTGTTGGGCGAAATACATACTATATTTATTTACCTTTGTCAAGGCCAAATATGAACCTATTTTTTAAAAAGTTTTAGAATACCTTTTGTGGTTATGTAACTGCCAAAATGAGCTTTGTCTGCCAGGTATCTTTCAAGTTTACCGGCCAATAAGGCAGGATTACTGTCTGCTGGTAGTTGCGTTCGAATCCCGATTCGGAAGCGGAAATGGTCTCCAGAGGGTATGACCAAAGATCAGCCCTTTGAGCAAATTGCAAGGTAGTCTTTATGCCGCTATAGACATCTTCAAGGCACAATTCCTTAATCCCTTTGGTTTTTGTGCTCTCTTTTAAAGAATAACTTTCCTGAGCTGTTTCTCCTGTGCAGCGTAAGACATTCGGCTCCTCCGGCTCTGAGAGAGAAATATTAAATTCTACGCCAAAGACTATATCCAGGGGGGAGGAACTTAGATTTTGCAGTGTATATTCACAAACTACCTGTGCATCTTTCTCATTGAAAATCAAGCGCTTGGATATTTTTACAGGCATTGCCTTGCCGTTATAATCTATCTTTCCCTCTCTCTCTAAAATTATAGATATACCGCCTTCTTCCTTTTTCTGTTTAAATAAATATGGTGCGCTGATAAAATCGCCAAGCTCTTCATAGCGGGAATTAAAGAAGTGGTCCAGAAACGCCAGACGCCTGTAGGAATCGTATATCAGCAGCTTCCCCAGGCCCTTCTCTTTGCTAACCAGTAAATCATGGATGCTCGTTATCTTGCCTTTTTTCTGCCCAAACTGCCGCTTCCCTTTGCCTTTAATCTTCCCGTGATACGCCTCCGGCCTTCTGCTCATTACATCCAGGAGGTTAATACCCTTCGGGATATAGTCAAATTCAAAGATTCCCCCGCCAAGTTTGGGAGTTATAAACACATTCAAGCTGGGATTTTTCACAATCAACTCACAAGCCCCGTCCTGGTCAAAGTCAAACGTCTCCGTCTCTATCCAGCGAGATTCCTTTTTCTTCTCTATAAGAGATTGGGCGGTGATGAGATTTTTATAGGCGGCATGCCTGAGATGCCTTAGATAGATTCCCCCGAATACGCCGTGCCAGTAAGGACAATTGCTTTGCCCCATATAGAGATACTTTCTCGCCTCTTGATTATCCTGCTTCTGTTGATTTAGTTTCTCGCTTACATAAAGCATCCGCTTATGCAGGTTATTTGCTTCAGGATACTTAAGAAAGAAATTTGTAAAGGAGCCGCCGGACCAGGACATCATTTCTTCGTAACTGGCAGCGGGAAGATGGTATCGGCCTTGAGGTTTATATCTACTCATATATTCGCTGATAGTCAGGGTCTTTAGCCAATCTCTATTTTCAATCAATAAGCGGAAAAACTTTTCCAGCCACTTTCTTTGATAAACCCACTTATGGGTGCCCGGCCAAAGGCCGAACTTTTCTCCGTCATCCACAATGGTTGCTGCAGCGTTTCCTTCATCGGTGGCTAAACTCTTTAAGTAGGCCAGGGGTTGCCGGGGTTGAGAAAAAGGAATTAGATATCTTAATTTCTTACTAATAGGGAATACGGCTAACTTAAGGCCTTCTTCTTCGCTCAGATAATATCCTGATAGATTCACTTTCTTTATGCCGGCATTGAGGAAGTGGAAATCATCAAGAAGGACATATTTAATACCTGCTGCGACTATGGATTTTACCAGATGCGGCTCCCAGACCCGCTCACCAATCCACATCCCTTGAGGTTCACAGCCAAAGAAGTCCCTGATGAAATTGCTCAGCATATTGATTTGGCCTAACCTGTCTTGCTCGGGAATAATGGGTAAGATTGGTTCAAAGTAACCGCCGGTGAGGATTTCTACCTGGTGGCGTTTAACCATTTCTTTAACCCGTTCTAAAAGCCCCGGGTCATTCTTCAACAACCAATCTATCAGGGAACCGCTAAAATGCAGGGTGGCCTTAATCTCCGGCCATTTATACAGGGTCTCTATGAAAGGGCGGTAGCAATCAGAAGCGGCTTTTTGGAAGACGCGTTCAAAATTTCCTACCGGCTGATGGTTATGGACGCCAAAAAGTAGATTTACAGAAGGCCTCATTTTATGTGTCAGTCGGTTAAGCGGCAGGCAACGCTATGGCCGGAAGCGACTTATTCCAAGGCCAAGGCAAATTTTATCGCTTTATTAATCTGTTCAATTTTCTCTGCCCGAAGAGAACAAATCCTTTTTGTAAGGATGCCCTTCCGAATTGTAGTAATTGTATCAAGATTTACTACACATTTTTGAGGCAATCCATCTCTTTCATCTAAAGGTACTTCTACGGGAATATTACGAACAGTGGCAGTTATCTGGGCTATTGTAAGCGCATTACGCAATTCATAGGCTTCATCACGAGAAAGCAGAATTACAGGGCGCCTACCAATCGGCTGAGGTTGTTCTGCCCACCAAGCTTCACCTCGCTTCATTTCAAATCCTCCTCTTTAAATGCCTCTGCTGCGGCCTTCTCCATTGCCTTTGTTTCCTGAATGCTTTCGGGCTTTTTTCTGTAGCCTTCCTCGTAGCGCTTAATTAATTTTTCCTGATTTAAATGCCTTAGCCAAAACCGAATTGCTTTATCTATCACTGCGCTTCGTTGGAACCCAAAACTTTTACGGATCTTCTCTATCTCGTCAAAATCTTCCTTTGGTAAACTTATAGCAATCTTTAATGTCTTACGCATCTTTAATCACCTCCAGATGTTTCCTACTAAAGTATAACATATTTCATACCAATTGTCAAGTGCTCTTGAGAATTAGGAAGGTCTATCCTTTAGCATTGGGCGTTGCTAATGCAGGTGACAGGCAACGCGGTGTTCAGGGCCAATCTCTTTTAAAGGCGGCTCGCGGTGCAGGCATTTATCCATCACATAAGGGCAGCGCGTCCTGAACCGGCAACCCGACGGAGGGCTAATCGCCGAAGCAACATCGCCCTTTAAAGAGGCCTCTTGCCTCCTCTGCCTGATTGATGTGGCCGCGGAAAGTAGGGCCCGGGTATAGGGATGCCGGCTTTGAGTAAAAAGTAAATCTTTGGGCGCCTGCTCCACGATTTTTCCTAAATACATTACCGCTACATTGTCGCTGATATATCTAATCACACTTAAGTCATGGGTAATAAAAAGAAAAGTGAGGTTGAACTTTTGCTGCAGATGAGAGAGCAAATCAATAATCTGGGCCTGCACAGACAAATCTAAAGAGGAAACCGGCTCATCCAGGACTAAAAGCTCGGGATGAAGAGCAATCGCCCGGGCAATCCCAATCCTCTGTCTCTGTCCGCCGCTAAATTCATAGGGGTATCTGCGGCTGTGTTCAAGCTTAAGCCCTACCTGAGTGAGCAATTCTTTAACTCTACTTTTCTGCTCAACCCTATTTACCTTAAATACCTGTAATGGTTCGGCAATAATCTCTTCTATGCGCATCCGCGGGTCTAAACTGCTATAGGGATTTTGAAAGACAATCTGTAATTGAACGCGCATCTTGCGCAATTGTTCCTTCTCTAATGTAAAGATATTCTTATCCTTAAAGACGACCTCTCCTGAGGTGGGCCTAAGCAAACCTAAGACCACCTTTGCTAAAGTCGTCTTTCCGCAGCCGGACTCACCCACCAGCCCCAGGGTCTCTCCCGCTTTAATCTCCAGATTTACCCCGTCCACTGCCTTTACCGAGGCCACTGTCCGGCGCAGGATTCCTCTCTGGAGAGGAAAATACTTTTTTAAATTATTTATGCGTAAAAGCATCTTACAAAATGTCCCGGCTCTATTTCCCTTATTTTGGGCTCATCCGCAAGACAGTTGTCTTTGCTTATCGGGCAACGCGGATGAAACTTACAACCTGAAGGCAACTCCCAGGCAGGAGGAACTGTCCCCTGGATTGCTGCTAAATTTCCCCTGGGACTGTCGGGGTCGGGGATACATCTCAGCAACCCTTGAGTGTAAGGATGCGCGGGCCGCTGATAAAGCAAGTTTGCCGGCGCAGATTCAACTATCCTGCCTGCATACATTACATAGACCTCATCCGTAAAGTCAGAGAGAATACTTAAGTCGTGCGTAATTAAAAGAATGGACAGGTCAATCTCTTCTCTTAACTTAAGCAGTAACTCTAAAATCTGGGCTTGAATGGTAACGTCCAGCGCGGTGGTCGGTTCGTCGGCAATCAGCAGATTGGGCTGGGTGGCAATGGCCATAGCAAT
>CAZEQA010000129.1:0-1982 GCA_964514265.1 uncultured Planctomycetia bacterium
CAAAGATATCTTCTTCATCAAGCTGCTCTTGTGTAGAACTATTTGTAGAACCACTGGTATAAAAAGATTCACAATCCTCATATCTATAGTAAAATGTCTCTTCTATATTAAAGATTTTCCCTATATCTTTGTGGTAAGTTATACCTAAGTTAGTCTTTTTAGCTTCGCTTTTATCATTCTCTGAGCCGGGTCTCGCCTGAGGTCTATCCTGTTCAATTTGTGCTTCGGTGAGCGCCCAAGCATAGGCACCTCTTTGTTTCTGATGGTAATCTAAAGATAATTTTAAATCCTGGGTCTGATCAATTAAAAAATCTAATTTTCCGTTGAGATGGATATCTTCATAATCACAATGCCTACGGAAGCCGTCTGTTGATTTCCTGCTTACACCCAAATAAGAGCCAATTCTCTTAAATATTCCGGCAATGGAAAGATTATAATTTTGCGTATTAAAACTTCCGTAAGAAGCAGATATTTTAGCCTCAGGAATAACGCTTGGCCTTTTGGTGATAATATTAATTACCCCGGACATGGCATTGTCTCCATAAAGACAAGAGGCAGGCCCTCTTACTATTTCTATTCTCTCAATATTGTCCAGAGGAATTAGACTCCAATCCACAAGCTTAGACTTACCTTTATTTTGCGGTATCCCGTCTAAAAGTATTAATTGATGTGTGGACATGCCTCCCCAAAACCCTCGCATATTTATTCTGCCCGTTGTTCCCACACCAGATGCGTCATACATATAGATACCCTCTAAGTTTTCTAATAAATCGGGGACACTTTTTGCATTTGAATCTTGAATATCCTTTTCTTTAATGATACTTACACTGGAAGAAACTTCCGATAATCTTCTTTCTATTCTTAAGGGAGTTATGGTTATTGGTTCTAAAGTAACGTTTCTTGAGTCTTTGTTCTCTTCTGCAAAAGAAGTTTTGGGAAAACTACTTAAAATCAGTGTTCCCGCTATCAGCATTAAAATTATTGATTTTCTTCTCATTTTCTCCTCCCTCGAGGGTACTACCGTGATGGGCAATCGTCCGGGCTCTGATACACGAATTTACACAAATTTGGAACGAATTGACACGAATATTCGTGAAAATTCGAGTGTGATTCGGGTTCATTCGTGTTATCAATTACCGTTGCGGGGCAGCGGAAGGAATTTCACCTTCACTTCCTTTGCCTATCCGGCAAGTTGCTTTTTCCTCTCTTCTTCAGAAACTATAAATATATAAGGCTTAGAAGAAATGGGACTTTTTTCTACCACAACAACCGTCTTGTATACTTCTTCGATAATCCGATACTTCATCACCTCCTCAGGGCTTCCAATCTTGCGGATTCGTCCTTGATTAATAAGAACTAAACGATGACAGTATTCGCTGGCTAAATTAAGGTCGTGCAAAACCATAATTACTGTAAGCCCAAATTCTCGGTTGAGCCTTTTGATCAGGTCCAAAATCCCTACCTGATGGGTTATATCTAAATGTGTTGTAGGTTCGTCTAATAAAAGTAGCTTGGGTTCCTGGGCCAAAGCGCGGGCAATCAAGGCAAGTTGTCTTTCTCCGCCGCTTATCTGAGCCATAAGCTGATTCTTAAGCTTGATGGTATCGGTTTTGGCCATACACCCTTGGGCGACTCCTAAGTCTTTTTTTGTCTCTAAAAATTGAAATCTCTCAAAATGGGGAATCCTTCCTAAAAGCACGAATTCTTCTACGCTCATAAGCCCTCCACCAAAACTTTGAGGAACTACCGCTATTCTTTTAGCTAATTCTTTAAATCCCATTTGCCAAATATCCTTCCCCTCTAAGAAGATTACACCTTTTTCTGGCTTAAGGATACGGGTTATAGCTCGAAGAAGCGTAGTCTTTCCTGAACCATTAGGACCGATTATCCCTACAATTTCTCTATCTTCTACCTTAAAATCAATATCTTGAAGAATAAATTTTGAATCGTATCCACAAGTTAGATTCTTAATTTTGAGCACT
>CAZEQA010000129.1:1992-3910 GCA_964514265.1 uncultured Planctomycetia bacterium
TTTCTCCAAAATTAGTTTTCTTTTTAGTCAAGGCATAAACAAAAAGGCTTCCGCCCAATATGCCCGTGATTACACCAACGGGTAACTCCATAGGGGAAACGATTATCCTGGCTAAAGTATCGCAAAAGATTAAGAAGCTCGCTCCACAAAGAAAAGAACCAATGAGAAGAATCCGATGGTCACCCCCGACAAACATGCGCACAAAATGCGGAACCACCAAACCTACAAATCCAATTATACCGGCTATTGATACGCTAAAACCCGTAAGTAAAGAAGCTATAACAAACAGCAAGCGTTTGGTTCTTTCTATATTTATACCCAAATGCAAGGCCTCTTCTTCGCCCAAAGAGAGGGCATTAAGGTCGGAACAAAAAAGGTAAGAGGCAATCAAACCAAAAATAGATACTCCAAATGCTAATTTTATAAGAAACCAGTTGGGTTCTTCTAAAGAACCCATTATCCAGAAAACAATGCCGTGTAAGTCTTCTGTACGCGAAATGGACATAATCAGCATAATCAGAGATGAAGAGATAAAACTTATCATTACTCCGGTAAGGAGAAGCCCTTGCATTTTTAATATGCCCCTTCTTACGCTTATTGAATAAACAAGTATTATTACCATAACCGCCCCTAAAAAACCAAAAAGAGGCAAAGTTAAGATGCCCCAGGCCCGGTGTAATCTTAAGACAATATTTAAACATACCCCTATTGCTGCTCCACCCGAAATGCCCAGGGTATATGGCTCAACTAAAGGATTGCGAAACATTCCTTGAAGGATTACGCCTGTCAGACTCAGCGCCCCACCTATAGCAAGACCTAAGATAATGCGGGGTGAGCGAATATCAAAGAGGATACTATATTCAGTAGTACCTTCACCTTCCATAATTAAAGAGGCGATTTTCTTAATGGGGATTCCGGCTGAACCAACAGATAAAGAAAAGACACTTATCACTAAAAGAGTCCCTCCTAAAACTAATATCCAGAAAATCCAGCGAACTATTTTCTTATCCATTCTACTGTGCCATTCAAAACGTAGTGCGATGGTATGGCTTCATAGGAATAATAAGTCCTGCGAAGCTCCTACCATAGTTTGCGCATTGTAGAGCGAAGCAGACCATTTTGGGGATGTAAAATTTTAACCATTTCCTCTAATGCCTCAACAAAGCTTACTGGCGTAGGACTACAGAAATTATCAGAATCGACAATATAAATCCGATTATTCCTCGCAGCCTTTAAACTCTTATATCTTTTCCAGGCTTCCTTTTCCTCTTCTCCTACAAGACCCATAGTTACAATAATTATGACATCAGGGTTATCTTTAAGGACCTTTTCTCTTGAGTAGCGGGTGTTCTTTGAACTTCGAGTGCTATTTACTCCACCGGCAAACTCAATAAAATCGTTAACAAAGGAGTCTTTGGTTACTGTAACTAAGGGCCTGGTTCCTAGTTGAATGAAAACCCTGGGCCTTTTAAATTTTTTAACCTTATTTCTTACAGAATCCACTTTATCTTGGGCGATGTCTATAATCTCTTTTGCCTCTTTTTCTTTGCCCATAATCCTGCCTAATTTCAAAAAATGTTCGCAAATCTCACTGAAGCTTTTGGCTTGAGGAAAAGTAACTACTTTTATCCCTAAATTTTTCAATTTTTCTTTTACTTTTGGATTTGTTAAAGACATTGCCAATACCAGATCGGGCTTAAGGGCAACAACTTTTTCCAAATTGACCTCTATTGCTGTGCCAACTTTTTCCTTGCTTTCTGCATCAAGTGGCTTTCGACAATAAACTGTGCAGCCCACCAATCTATCCTCTACTCCTAAAAGATAGAGCTTTTCAGTTATAGCTGGGCCTAATGAAATTATTCTCTGTGGATAATTGTCCTCTGCATAGGTTGTAGCTGCGGCATATAAAAGTACAAGA
>CAZEQA010000129.1:3920-4657 GCA_964514265.1 uncultured Planctomycetia bacterium
ACACCAGCATAATAATAATTTTGATTTTTGATTTATGTGATAAACTGCCATTAGTCCTCTTTAAAAATTTCTGGATGAATAAATTTAGCCAAAATCTCTAATCCCTGAACTGTCCTTGGGCCAGGCCGACAAACTAACTGCGCATCGATCTGATAAATTCGATTATTAAAATAGGCATCGGTATGTTGAAAGCGAGGATGATTCTGCGCATAAGATAATAAATCCGTAGTTTCTCTATGTCCCTTTGAGGCAATAATAACGTGCGGATTTTTCTTAATAACCGCTTCTAATAAATCATCAATATTGTTCTTGTCGATATCCTGGAGAATATTCACACCTCCTGCTACCTCAATTAACTTATTAATTGTGCAAGATTTTAGGGCAATGCACAAAGGATTGTGAGAACATATATAGCAAACCCTGGGTCGTGAGCTTATATCTTTAGTTTTCTGATGTATCTTTTTAATCTTTTCTCCTATTTCCTTAGCCAATGGAAGGGCCTTTTTTTGACAACCAATAAGTTTTCCCACAAAGGACATGGCAAGAGGGGCATCCAAAACTGTTTTTGCCTTTACCACATAAGTTGTTACCCCCTTAGCTTTTAATTTGGAAACCGTCCCTCTTAAATCAATGGCTGTGGCTAAGACTAAATCCGGAGAAAGGGAGATTATCTTTTCTATATCTGGTGTAGAATAACCACCAATCTTCTCAATTAACTTGACTTCGGGGGGATAGTT
>CAZEQA010000130.1:0-4603 GCA_964514265.1 uncultured Planctomycetia bacterium
ACACCTCGCAAAATTAAGTTAATCGTTTATGGCAAGGGGTGGCTCGGATTCGTCCTTCGCGAAGCGGAGGGCGAATCCGAGCCAGAACCCCAAGCCCGGATGGGAAGACGGTTCTCTTGGCTAAGGAGGCATAGATGCTGTACAAAGATGTCCAAGACTTGCTGGAGAAGACTAAAGGCGCAATCAGGATTTCACCAGAGGGCGTAGGCATAGAAGATAAGGCAAAAGTTAAGCTCAAGGTTATTGATGAATTAGTGTACAACCTTTGTCTTCATAAAGATGAGGAGTTGAAAGATAGTTGTTCCTGGATTATTTGGGAATTAGCAAATGAGTCAGGGATTTATCCTTCTTCTATTGAAGAGCTTTATCGGGCAAAAGGCAAAGAAAAATACAGCAAAGTAACTTGCCCGGCTGTAAATATAAGAGGCCTAACCTACGATGTGGCCAGGGCCTTAATCAGGACAGCGATAAAATCTAAATCCTTAACTTTTATCTTTGAGCTCGCCAAATCAGAGATAGGCTATACTCTGCAAAGGCCGGCAGAGTATGCAGCAATTTGTTTAGGCGCGGCAATTAAAGAAGGTTTTATCGGCCCCTTATTTATCCAGGGAGACCATTTCCAGCTTAAGGCGAAAAATTATGCACAGGACCCTCACAAGGAAATCGAAAGCTTAAAAAAACTCATTAAGGAAGCGGTTGCTGCCGGATTTTATAATATTGATATTGATAGTTCAACGTTAGTAGATTTGAGCAAAGATACGCTTGATCAGCAGCAGTGGGACAATTACGATGTTGCCGCAAAATTAACCGCTTTTATTCGCGAGGTCCAGCCCGAAGGAATAATGGTTTCTGCAGGGGGAGAGATAGGCGAGGTAGGCGGAAAAAATACTACCCCCGAAGAGTTCTGTGCCTATATGCAGGGTTTACGCAGGCAATTGGATGTATACGGAAGGAATCTTCAGGGGATTAGTAAGATTAGTATTCAGACCGGCACTGCTCACGGCGGAGTAGTTTTGCCTGACGGAAGCATAGCAGAAGTAAATCTGGATTTCGATGCTCTTCGGACTATCTCGGAGATTGCTCGGAGAGAATATGGTTTAAGCGGGGCTGTGCAGCACGGGGCCTCGACCCTTCCCCACGATGCCTTTGGCCATTTTCCGGAAACCGAAACTGCCGAGGTACACCTGGCCACAGGGTTTCAAAATATTATCTACGAAAGCAAACACTTTCCTAAGCAGTTAAGGGAAAAGATTTATGCCTGGCTTAAAGAGAATTGTGCTGCGGATAGAAAAGAAGGAATGAGCGAGGAGCAATTTATCTATAAGACGCGCAAAAAGGGCTTCGGCCCCTTTAAGAAAGAGATTATGGATTTACCCGAAGAACTGCGCGATGCTATAGGCCAGGAGTTGGAAAAGGAATTTACCTTTCTTTTCCAAAAGCTTAACGCCGTGACTACCGAAGCGCTGGTTAATAAATATGTAAAGCCAATCAAAGTTAAAAAACCCGCCCCCGAGGCACTCGCCATAAAAAGCGCCTGACCCCTTTTATTTTGGCGTCCTGTGCATCAGCATTATCGCCACAGTGCTAAAGAGAATATTGGCAAACCAGGCAGACAAAAAAGGCGGTAAGATCCCCCGTTTTCCTAAAGCCAGGCTCAAGGCCTCTACGCTGTAATAGGAAAACCCAATCACAATACATAGGCCGATACTGGCTACCTTTCCTGTGCCCTGAGCAGAGAGGGCAAAAGGAATTCCCAAAAATACAATTACCAGGCTGACAAAGGGAAAAGAAACCTTATAATGCAAATCCACCAATAACTTTTGCACAATCTTAGCGCCGCTTCCGGAGAGGCGGTTAATATATCCTTGCAATTTCCGATAACTCATAAATTCAGCTGAGGACTCCCGCCTTAAAAAGTCTTTAGGCCTTTCTTCAATATCTATAATCATCTTTTTGAAAAAAGAGGGCTCATCTTGGGTTTCACCATCTTGGTCAAAGTTATAGATAACGCAGTCAAAGAATACCCACGCATCCCGTATCCACCTTGCACTCTTCGCTTGAATCTTTGCGGTTACGCGTTCATTTTCGTCCTGTTCTAGAATTGTTATATCTTTAAGGACTTTATCTTGTGCATAGAATTTGGATACATGGATAAGACGATTGTGCGTCCCGTAAAGGGCGATATTTTCCACAGTTCTTTGGCCGGTGTCTTTTTTTTCTTTATTTAGGCGTTCTTCTTTTACAGTAGTAGAGATAAGATTTGCCTGAGGGATGATTTTGTCGTTAATTGCTAATGTAAGAATGCTGACAATTAGCCCCAGGTAAAAGAAGGGAAGCGCAAGCCTCCAGATGCTTACACCGCCGGCCTTAAGCGCGGTAATTTCATTGTATTTGGCGAGATTCCCTAATACATAAAGTGTGGATAAAAGACAGGCTATCGGTGCTGTGCGCACAAAGATTATAGGCAGAAAAGCTAAATAATATTGAAGAAGCACAGTGAGCTCTACATGGTGTTTAATAATGTCTTCCAGCCGGCTGCAGAGATCAATAACGACATATAGAGAAATGAACACAATCAGGCAATAAAAGAAGGGGAGAATAAATTCCCTGGTTATATAACGGTCGATTATCTTCATCTTAACGTCTCATTGTCCAAAAAATGAGAATAGCCCCCACACATACTAAAACAATGTCCCCAAGCCACACGCCTAACCCCGGGTAGATAAATTTCCTGATGGAGAGTACCTCTCCCGCAAGAAAGAGGATGTAATAGGTAACAAATACTCCTATACTTAGGCCGATGCCTACAAATTTCTCCCGTCTTCTAGTCCAGATTGCTAAAGGAAGACCCACTAAGACAAAAACGAAGCTAGCGAAAGAGAAAGAAAGTTTCTTATTTATCTCTGTAATAATGGGAGTGACATCTTCAATTCTCTCTTTCTCAAGCTCCCGTATTTGCTGGCGCAATTCCCGGATGCTCATATCTTTTAGTTTTTTCTGAAGATTCGCCGGGCCGCCGGAGATATCCAGAGTCAAATAATATGTTTTAAAGTTGAGCTTATAGAAGGTGTTGGGGTCTTTGGGATTTGGTTCGTCGCTTGTGCCATCCATCAGCTTAAGTTTTACAATATCTTTTTCAGGGATAGGCAAGAATTCTCCGCGATTAGCAATAATTATCCGGGTAGGCTTTCCTTCCTGCGGTTGATAGATTCTTATATTGCTGAGTTCATTTTGATGGATTCCATAAATGAAGATGATATAGTTTTGAAATGCCCTGATGAATGTGCCCGCTTCCAGAAACGCCGCCGGGCTTTTTATGCCAATCTGTTTGACAATTTTTCGGGTAGCAAATAGGGCCTTGGGTTTAAGCCTATCGTTAAGCGGAATGGAAGCAAGACTAAGGATTAAGCCCATGATAATTATAGGAAAGGTAAGTTTGTAAAGATTAATGCCGCTTGCCCTGATAGCAATAATTTCATTATCAGCAGAAAATCGGCCAATGGTCAAAAGCGTAGCACTCAGTATAGACAAAGGTATGGCATAAGAAAGGATGTTAGGGATAAGAAGGATAATAAGTGTGGTTACGGAAGCCAGGCTTACGCCTTTGTTAACTACAAGGTTAAATATATTTGCTAAACTACCCATAAGCATAATAAAGATAAGAATAGCCAGCGATAAAGCAAAAGGCCAAAATAGTTCTTTTAATAGGTATGTTCTCAGTATCTTCATCTTTACCTACTCCGCGCCAAGGCAAACACATCTACCCTACCTGCGCCCGCCTCTAATAACATTCTGGCGCATTCACCTGCTGTAGCGCCGGTAGTCAAAACATCGTCTATCAATAGGATAGTTTTATCTTTAAGGGGTTCAACATTCTTAACTTTGAATGTGCCCCGGACATTCTTCAACCTTTCTGCCTGCGAAAGGTTAACCTGGGCGGGCCCGGGTCTAATTTTAACAAGCAGCCTGTCTTGTAATTCTTTTGAGAATGCCTGGTTTATGGATTTGGCTAAAATTTGTGCCTGATTGAACTGCCTCAGGCGAAGTTTACTGCTATGCAAAGGCACCGGTATTATCAGGTCTATATTTTTCATATTTAAAAAATTTCCCGCAAAACCAATCATCAATCTGCTTAAGGGCTTTAGCAAAGATAATTTACTTTGATATTTAAATAGATGGATGCATTTTTTAATTACGCCGTCATATATGCAGACAGAACGGGCAGCCCTAAAGAAATATGAGGACCTTTGACAATCTTTACAGATAAGAGCTCGATTTTGACTTTTTGCTGGCCGCGCTACTTCATCTGTTTCGAGCGGGGCAGGCAGGTGTTTTCCACATACACGGCAAAAAGGAGGCAATATCAACTCAATTTTATTCCAGCATATTTCGCATAAGGGCCTATCACTTAAAGGAGTTAACCTCACCTTGCATGTCAGGCAAGACAAAGGATAGATTAGATTTAGAAAATGCTTTACCCAAGACCCAAACACAGTGCCTAACAATATATCACCTTCTGATATTTATGTCAAGAGCAGGCCTTGCTCGGGTCGCGTCAACAAAATTCTGTAAATTCTTTTAAGGACTTACCCTTCCATTGATT
>CAZEQA010000131.1:0-4548 GCA_964514265.1 uncultured Planctomycetia bacterium
AAAGGATAAACGACTTAACCATTGATGAACGCGCTCGCTTAGGCATTGGGGTGATGTTTCAGAGGCCGCCTACAATAAGGGGAGTAAAGGTAAGGCAGCTGGTAGAGTTAATCAAGCAGGGTGATTTTGATACAGAGAAGGAGGCCCAAGAGATAAACTTAAAGGATTTTTTAGATAGAGATATAAACTTAGGATTTTCAGGGGGCGAGATAAAACGTTCGGAAGTCCTGCAACTTTTAGTCTCTTCACCCCGGCTTTGCCTGTTTGATGAGCCAGAATCAGGAGTTGACTTAGAGAATATCGCCCTGGTGGGTAAGATTATGAATCGCATCCTTGATAAAAGCAAAGAGAATGCCGCTTTAATTATTACGCATACAGGCTACATATTTGACTATGTAAAGGCAGATACAGGCTGTGTCTTGGTAGGCGGGAGGCTTCACTGTATGGGCGAACCCAAGGAAATATTGGAAACAGTCAAAAAACACGGTTACGAATGGTGTATCACATGCGAGAGAGAAAAACCAAAAAGAAAATTTCACAGATTAGGAAAATAGAGATTAAATCATATAAATCTAAGGCTAAATCATTACCTTACCTGGAAGACCTTAAGAAAGTTAGCTCTGACCAGAGAAAAAATATGCTTTCTGCCGGAGTTGATCCGTCGCAAAAGGCCCGCTCTGGCACCTACATTCAGATGGACCATAGTGTAGTGCATGCTCAGAGCCTTTATCCGGGCTTAGAAGTAATGAGCACAACCGTTGCACTGAAGAGGTATGAATGGCTAGACAATTATTTCTGGAAGGTAGTAGCGCTTGATGCCGATGAATTTACGAGACAAGCGCAAATCCAGCCCCATCACGGTTATTTTTTAAGGGCGCTTCCGGGCGTAAAGGCAACTTTCCCTTTACAGGCATGTCTTTTTATAAATGAAAATAATATCATCCAAAACGTCCATAATATAATCATTGCCGAAGAAGGCTCAGATTTACAGGTGATTACTGGTTGTGCCACAGCCAGCGATGTAAAGAGAGGCCTACACATCGGCATCTCAGAATTTTATGTGAAGAAAGGCGCAAAACTCACCTTTACTATGGTTCACAACTGGGCAGAAGATGTCTCTGTCCGGCCCAGAACCGCGGCCTTAGTTGAGGAAGGCGGCACATTCTTGTCAAATTATATTTGTCTTAAGCCGGTAAAGACGTTACAGATGTATCCGAAGGCGGAACTCGTTGGCCGGGCTGCGGTTGCGCGATATAATTCTATTCTCTTTGCCCATCCCGGCGCACATCTGGATGTAGGCTCAAGGGTAATATTGAAGGCAAAGGATTCAAAGGCCGAAGTTGTTGCCCGGGCAGTCTCAGCCGGCGGGGATATTATCGCCCGGGGCCATTTAAAAGGAGAAGTAGCGGGTATAAAGGCCCATCTTGAATGTCGTGGTCTGATGGTAAGTGAAAAAGGACTGATACATGCTATACCGGAGCTTGAGGGAAGTGTTGAGGGAGTGGATATGTCGCACGAAGCGGCCGTAGGTAAGATTGCCCAGGATGAAATAGAATATCTTATGGCCAGGGGATTGAGCCAGGGCGAGGCCCAGGCAGCTATTGTGAGGGGATTTTTAGATACATCGATAATGGGCTTACCCGATACGCTGCAAAAAGAAGTGGACGCAGCAATAACTGCTTGCGAAAAGGAAGTGTTCTAAATGACCCTGATCTGGATTTTATCTGCTACAGTGCTGGTTAGCCTTATTTCCTTAATCGGGGTATTCACTTTTGGCATAAAGACTAAGATTCTTGATAAGATATTGATTTTGCTTGTCGGGTTTGCTGCCGGAGGATTAATCGGGGGTGCCTTCCTACATCTTCTCCCTGAGGCGCTAAAGCGATGCGGATGCAACCTTGTGTTCTTCTATGTCCTTATTGGCTTTACCATCTTTTTCTTGATGGAAAGATATCTTTACTGGAGGCACTGCCACGAAGGCGTCTGCGATATCCATACCTTTACATATCTAAATTTAATTGGCGATGGGGTGCATAACTTTACCGATGGCCTCATTATTGCCGCCAGCTTTGTTACCGATATAAAGTTGGGTATAATTACTACACTGGCTGTTATCTTTCATGAGATTCCGCAGGAGATGGGCGATTTTGGGATTTTGGTCTATGGCGGTTTTAGCAAATCCAAGGCACTTTTGTTTAACTTTATCTGTGCCCTTACCGCTGTCGTAGGTGCTCTCATAGGATATGTCTTGTCCAATGTTACAGAAAATATCTCTTTATTTCTGATTTCCTTTACTGCCGGGGGTTTCATCTATATTGCCGCTTCGGATTTAATACCCGAACTACATAAACAGAAGGATGCCAAAAAGGCGAATATTGCCTTTATTACTTTTATCTTAGGCCTTGTCTTTATGACCTTGATTAAATTTATCGAATAACCATGCATTGCATAGACCTGATTATATTTGATTTAGACGGCACGCTGGTTGATTCCAAAGAGGCAATCGCTAAAGGAATTAATTTTGTCTTAAGAGAACTTGGCCTTCAAGAAAAGGATATCTCGGCGATAAGTTCTTATATAGGCACGGGGGTGGATGATTTAATCAGCAAGTCATTAGGCCGGGCAAAAGAGAACTACTTTGAGAAGACAAAATCACTGTTTGAGAATTATCGCCAGCATTCACCGGATAACTCCCGTCTTTATCCAGGGGTTAAAGAGACATTAGAATATTTTAAAAATAAAAGAAAGTCTATAGTCACAAATAGGAAGTATGAGTTTGCTCTGCCTACGTTGAAAAATTTAGGCATATATGATTATTTTGAAGATATTTTAGGGGCAGATGATATTGCGTGTAAGAAGCCTTCTTCATGTCCTTTAGATAGGGCTATTACTAAATTCAATATACATAAAGAAAAAACTATAATTGTTGGAGATATGGATATCGATATATTGGCCGGCAAAAGTGCAGGTATTTTGACTTGCGCGGTTACATACGGAATTGGAAGAAGAGAAGATATTCTCAAGGCTAATCCAGACTATATAATTGATGATTTACGAAAATTAAAAGAAATAATCAATTAGACTTTTATGCAAAAAAGATGTATAACCTGTAGTGAATATAAAAATTGTCGGGATTCTTTTGCCTCTTGGGTTTTCTTTATTATTGGTTTAATTGCAACCGTAGCCATCCGGGTGGTTACAGTATTAATCCACTTAGATCCTATTTATGCTAAGGTTGCCTGGTATGTGGGAGTAGCCGGATTTTTTGTATTTTTTATATATAAGTTTAAGGTAAGCCAGGCTAGGACAAGAAGCATAAGCCAAAGAAACTTAGTTGATAAAATTAACCGTGAGGAGCAACTGTCTCAAGAAGACTTTGGCTTAATAGGCGTAATTCTCTGTGGCTTAAGCTCCAGAAAGGAAAGAATAAATTATATTTTTATATTTGCACTCTCAGCAGTAGCTTTAATTTTGGCTATTTACATGGATTTTTTGAAATAGAGGCTTAAAAAGATGCAGACTACAAGATCAAAGATTGCCATAGTAGGCGCAGGAAATGTCGGTAGTACCTTTGCCTTTTCTTTGATGATGAGCGGAGTGGCCAGGGAAATTGTTCTTATCGATAATAATCAACAGCGCGCAGAAGGGGAATGTTTGGATTTAAGCCACGGTGCCAGCTTTGTTCATCCGGTAAATATTTGTTCTGGAGGATATGAAGGATGTAAAGGTGCAAATATTGTAGTTATTACTGCCGGGGCTAAACAGAAACCGGGACAAACCAGAATAGATTTAGTGAATACAAATGTCGAAATCTTTAAAGGGATTATTCCCAAAATTATCCAATATGCCCCGAATGCAATCTTGTTGGTGGTGTCCAATCCGATGGATATATTGACCTATATTACTTTAAAGATATCGGGCCTTCCGCTTAATAGAGTTTTGGGCTCAGGCACCGTGTTGGACAGTTCACGCTTTCGGTATCTAATTAGTGAACATTGCCATGTGGATGCCCGCAATGTCCATGCATATATCGTTGGCGAGCATGGTGATACTGAACTTGCTGTTTGGAGCCACGCCAATATAGGCGGGATGGTTTTGGCTGAATACTGTCCGCTTTGTAATAAAGATTGCGATTATAAAAAAGAGTTGGGTAAGATTCTTGAGGAAGTAAAAAACTCTGCTTACAAAATTATTGAGGCAAAAGGAGCTACTTATTATGCAATAGGGCTTGCACTTACGAGAATTGTGGAAGCTATATTAAGGGACGAAAATTCAGTGTTGCCCATTTCCACGTTCATTAATGATTACTATGGAATAAACGATGTTTGTTTGAGTATTCCCTCTGTAGTCAACAGAAACGGTGTGCAAAAATTCTTAAGGCTTGAGCTTTCTCAAACCGAGCAAGAGCAACTCGGACATTCGGCAAGTACGCTGAAAGATATTATCAAGAGCATAAAATTATAATCAAAAGGAGGTGCGGTATGCCTGAATTTGGAAGTCCTTTTTCGGGTTTGGCAAAAGAGCGTAAAGTTACTGAGGCCGAATTAA
>CAZEQA010000132.1:0-4503 GCA_964514265.1 uncultured Planctomycetia bacterium
GGGGTTTCATTTTTGGTTGATGACAAAATACTGTTTGATACCGGAGAAAAAGGAGAGTGGCTGCTTGAGAATATGCGCTCATTAGGAATTGGCATAGATAAAATTGAGGCAATAGTAATTTCCCATGACCACTGGGATCATTGGGGAGGGCTGTGGGATTTATTACAAAGCAAAAAAGGTATGCCTGTATATATCTGCCCTAATTTCAGCCGTGAATTTAAAGATAAAGCCAATAAACTCGGTGCCAGCCTTATAGAGGTAGAAAGATTAACGCAAATCCTACCAGATATATTTTCTACCGGAGAAATAGCGGGGGCATATCATGGTAAATATATGCCGGAACAGGCTATTGTGTTAAAAACAGGAAACGGCCTTACTGTAATTACAGGATGCGCTCATCCAGGAATTTTAAAAATGGTAAAAAAGGCAAAAGCAAAGTTTCCTGCTGAACGTATTTATCTTGTTTTGGGCGGGTTTCACCTGATGGAGTCAGATAAGCGGGCGATAGAGATTGTAGCCGAAAATTTTAAGAAAATGGGTATAATCAAAGCTGGGCCTACTCATTGCAGCGGTAAGGAAGCAGAGGAAATATTTGAGAATAAATATGGAGATAATTTTATTTCAGTAAAAGCAGGACAAATCTTGAATATTTAGAAAAGGAGTAACAAAGTGCCATTTGGTTTTGGAAGAGGTAAAGGAAGAGGTGCTAGAGGAAGAGGATTTCGCGGTGGTA
This sequence comes from uncultured Planctomycetia bacterium, assembly GCA_964514265.1. Classification (GTDB taxonomy): domain Bacteria; phylum Omnitrophota; class Gorgyraeia; order JAFGHF01; family JAFGHF01; genus CAZEQA01. The sequence goes on from CAZEQA010000132.1 coordinate 734, forward strand.
GAGGCCCGGGAGGTTTTGGTCCCGGAATGTCACCTTCTACTTGTGTCTGCCCTAAATGCGGTTTGGTCGTTCCTCAAAAATTCGGCTTGCCTTGTTTTCAAACAAGATGCCCCCGGTGCGGCTCTATTATGGCCCGCCAATTTCTTTATGAAGAATAGGTTTTAAGCTATGGAGAGAGTAAAGGCTTTAAAACAGGGCCAGAAAATAGCTTTCATTGCGACTTTTGTAACCCTTCTTTTAGCTATTATGAAGGCCGTAGTGGGATATTTATTTGATTCAAGGGTATTGATAGCTGATGCTTTCCATAGCGGTGCCGACATTTTAGCTATTTTTGCTTCGGGATTTGGCCTGTGGCTTGCTTCTAAGAAGAAAACCAAAAGATTCCCTTATGGGTTATATAAAGCAGAGACATTGGTAAGTTTTATTATAGGTGTCTTAATTGTATGGGCAGGGATAGAGATATTCAAAGAGGGATACCACAAGTTCTTTTACACCACCTCTATTCATAAATTTCCGTTTTTCCCGGTTGGCGCAAGCATAATTTCCATCATCGCCGCTTATTTTATTGCCAAGAAAGAAAGAGTAATTGGCCAAGCAATAGGTTCACAGTCTCTTCTGGCCAATGCCAGCGAATCATTCTTGGATATTTTTACATCGGTAGTTGTGCTTTTAGGTATAGTCTTGGCTTATGCAAAGATTGCCTATGTCGAAGGCTCTGTAATTATATTAATTTCAATTCTCATCCTTAAATTGGGGTTAATGAACGCGTGGACATCACTTTTGGTTTTAATGGATGCAAATCTGGACCCAAAGCTACAGGCTGAAATTGAGGAGAAAATAAACCAAATTTACGGCGTGAAGGGCGTAAGCGAAGTTAAAATTCGCCAGTCAGGCCCTTTTAAAATGGTTGAGTGTCAGATTGAAACTTCCCCTACACTGCCTCTATACAGAGCACATGAGTTAGCAGACAAGGCGCAAGACCTTGTGGTAAAGAATTATGAACACATCGATTCAGTTTTCATCCACGTTGAGCCGTCAAAAGAAAAATCCGTTTCAGCCATCGCGCCTGTTAAAGGTATAAACGGATTGGATTCTAAAGTTCACGGCCATTTCGGCCGGGCACCTTATTATATTATTTTAAGAGTTAACAATAGTGATTTAGAGATAGAAGACTTCTATTATAATGAATTTCTTAATGAAACCAAACATATAGGAATTAAAGTTATCAAAGCCGTTATTAAATATAAATTGGATTTATTGTTTACATCCCGCATCGGAGAATTATCGTTCTATATGCTGAAGGACAATTTTGTCGACATCTATAAGATAAATGGAGATTCAACAGTAAAAGAAGTGATTGAAAAATATCGCAGAAATCAGCTTGAAAAGATTGTTGCGCCTACACATTCACTGGATGAGTCTGAATCAGCATTATCCTGAAAAAAATGGGAAGATTTAAACAAATTTCAAAAGAACTAAAAATTCATGCTCCCTTTACTATCTTTGGGGCAATTACCGGTATTATTGTTATGTTCTTTTTCCAAAATAGCCCCACAAGGCTTTCCTATAATATTTTTTATATCCTCCATCCCATACATGTTGTTTTAAGTGCCCTTGTTACTGCATCTATGTATGAGCTTCATGAATGTGAGCGCATAAGCGGAAAGTGCCTAAGAGGTAAATGTAACTTCTGGTCTTTACTTATGATTGGTTATGTAGGGTCTGTAGGTATTGCGACAATGAGCGATTCTATAATACCGTATTTTGGGGAAGTTCTGCTTAATATGCCAAACCGGGGTATTCATATCGGGTTTATCGAAAAGTGGTGGTTGGTTAATCCTTTAGCATTATTGGGAGTGGCAATAGCCTATTTTAGGCCAAGGACAAAATTTCCCCATGCCGGGCATGTTTTGTTAAGCACATGGGCGTCACTCTTTCATATTATCATGGCTATAGGAAAAGGACCTTTACATTGGTTCGTATATGTTGCGATTTCTTTATTTCTTTTTCTCGCGGTATGGATTCCATGTTGCGTAAGCGATATTGTGTTTCCTTTGCTTTTTGTTAGGGAATCTAAAGGCGAAAAATGGCTAAAATAATCGTTTCTACTGGAAGAGGCGGAACCGGGAAGACTACATTCGTAGCCTTGGCTGCTAAATATTTAGATTCACCGTCTCTTTTTATTGACCTTGATCCTGACCAGAATTTGGCAGATATGCTTGGTATAAATTTAGATAATGGACCGGTAAAGACTGTTTCAGATGCGCTTTACGGCGTCATACAAAAAAGAAAAAGCGGTACCGAATTTGATTCAACGCCTTTGCATAGTCAAATGGAATATTTGCTTCAAAGCGACTGTTTATATGAGGGGGATAGATTTGATTTACTTACTTTAGGTACGAAATTAGTTCCGGGTTGCTATTGCGTCCCGGACGATTTACTCAAGGCGAATATTCCAAGGTTGGCCAAAAGCTATAAGGATGTAGTAATCGATTCACCGGCAGGCGTAGAGCATTTGAATAGAAAGGTGACTCAAGACATAAACGAGCTTTTTATACTTCTGGACCCTTCGATAAAATCAATAAAACATATAAAGAGGGTAGAAGACATTACTAAATCTGTCGGTATCCATTACGACCATCTCTATATAGTAGGAAACCATGAATTTGAACCGGAGACAGAGGATTATTTACGCAAAGTTACTCAACATTATATAGGAAAAATACAATATGACATAGAATTAAAGAAGTATAACTTAAGTGGCAAGTCGCTATTAGAGCTTCCTGATGATTCGCCAGCTTGCCTTTCTGTTAAGAGAATTTTGAAAGACACAGGAAATTTAATATGAAAACATCTCATTCAGCAAATTTTAAAGAGTATGCCATCGTGTCTTGTGGCACATTGCGGCATGAGCTTGACTTTTTAAAGGAAACAGGTTTTTTGAACACCGATAAGATTGTATATACTACACCCGGTTTGCACGAAATTCCGTGGGAACTCGAGAAGCAGCTCAAAAAACAAATTGATAATGCAAAGAGACATTCACAAAAGATTGTAGTGCTTTATGGCGAGAAATGTTATGTCGATACCAAAAATCCTTCAAGGGATATAGATAGAGTTATTCAGGAAACAGGTGCGAATGCTAAAAGAATTAAGGCAAAAAACTGTATTGATATGCTCGCCAGTGTAGATGAAAGAGAAAAGATAGCTGGCAGCCAAAAGGTTTATTGGCTTTCTCCTGGCTGGCTGGAATACTGGAAAGTAATTTTTAAGGATTGGGACCAGGGAAAGGCCAATGAGACTTTCCCCCGGCATGACAAGGCAATTTTGCTCGACCCCATAGATATATTTGAGAAATATTCAACCAATTCACCTGAAAAAGTACTTGAATTTTCTGATTGGATGCGCCTTAATATAGAACCCTATAAGATTTCTTTAGATAGGTTAAAGCGTTTGTTATCGGATGAGGTTCTTTAAGCTGGAAATTAGCGAAAAGGAGAATAATAAAAGATGGAGACTAAAAATGAGCTTAAAGAGGAAATTTTGGCTCTTGAAAAGACAATAGAGGAGTTAAAGAAAAGGATGCCGGCTCATTCAGTTCCTATAGAGATGATGCAGGAATTAGAAGATTTAGAAGAAGAACTCAGTGCTAAAAAGAGAAAACTCAATAATGCTGAAAAAGATGAAATGCCGAAATCACCCTGATAGAGAAGCCACTTTTATTTGTCAGAAGTATTCTATCGCTTATTGTAATGAATGTTGTGTTTGCT
>CAZEQA010000133.1:0-4450 GCA_964514265.1 uncultured Planctomycetia bacterium
TTTACCCTTTTCAACAATCATATCTTCTCCTCTCACTTTTTCACATAAATCTAAAGAATGGTTCCAGCTATCAGATAAATCCGAATCTATCTTAAAGTGTCAATGACAAAAATTTAGCTTCTCTCAATTCGGCTCATCCTTTGCTAGCGCTTCAGAGGCTTGCGTTGCCTTACAGGTTAAGTCACCCACTTCTAAAATCTAAAGATAATAAGCCTCCAGCTCTTTTGCAGCTTTTTTTCGCTTAAATATAAATGTCTTATTGCCAGCCAATTCGTGGAGAATGCCGAATACCTTTATTTTAATCTTCTTATTATTTGGCGAAATGAGTTGAATTTTTATTTTATTATTTTGAATCTCTAGCCTAAGCAGATTGCCCCGCCAATGCAGAGAAAACAAAACCTTTCGCCATATTCTTGGCAGTTTCGGATTAATCGACAATACTTCTTTCTGAATTCTTACCCCAGAAAAACCATTTATCAAAATTTGCCAGGCACCCCCTATACAAGCTGCATGGATACCTTCATGTGTATTGTTATAAATATTGCTTATGTCAGTGTGTAGTACGGTATTGAAAAATCGAAAGGGCCTGCTTCTATCCCCAACATCTATAGCCATAAGGGCATATATTGGGAGACTCAAGGAAGACTTGTGCGCCGACCTCTCAAGATAATATTCATAGTTTCGCTTTTTGGTCTTTAAGCTGAAAATATCCGAAAGTAAATACAGAAACATAATTACATCTGCCTGTTTAATAAGTTGTGTTTTACCGTAATCTCTCGAAGTTAGTTTGTTCGAGATTATAGGTATAAAGTTCTCATCCCAATCACTTATTTTAATCCTCTTCTTTCTAAAATAACCATCGAATTGTTCGAATATCTTATCCTTACGCATGTTTATGCTAATACGGGTAGCAATATCCTTCCAAACCGCGGTCTCTTTGACTGTAAGTCCTATTTTTCGAACCAGCCTTTTATAGACATTTGGAGCTGACTTTCTTAGCTTCCAAAACATCTTATGCGCCATAAGCAAATTCCATTTTGCCATCATATTAGTAAAAGCATCATTATTGACATCCTCATGAAATTCATCAGGGCCGATAACGTGCTTAATTTCATAAATCTTTTTCTTTTTATTATAATCAACGCGGCTGGCCCAAAATCTTGCTGTCTCAAACATCACTTCATAGCCGCAATCCCGGAAGAATTTCTCATCATTTGTAGTAATGTAATAGAGATAGAAAGCATAGGCAATATCTGCGGTTATATGATGCTCCATCTTGCCTGTGTTTATTCGGATTATTCTTCCATCTAAATCCTTACCCCGTTCGGGTGTTTCATCTTCTCCTAAACCCGCACATTCCCAGGGAAACATCGCGCCTTTATACCCAAATTTTTTAGCATTTTGCTTCGCTGCATTTAATCTTCTGTATCTATACAGCAACATATTTTTGGCTACATTAGGCAACGTATACAAATAAAACGGAAAAAGAAAAATTTCAGTATCCCAGAAGATATGTCCATGGTAACCTTCACCTGTCAGTGCCCTGGCTTCTATACTGGAAAAACCATCATCTGTTTCAGTGCACATTAGCAGATGATAAATATTAAATCTGAGGATCTTTTCCACCTCTGGATCACCCCATATAGAAACTTCCGCCTGATTCCATAAATCTTCCCAGGCAGAAATATGTCTTTTCAACAAATAATCAAAGCTGGCCTGGAAGGCCTTTCTGAATTTCTTCTCTGACAATCTCTTTTTCTTATCTAAATCCTTTTGTTCTGAAACATTGTCCACGCAGAATATCTTGGTAAATATAACAGTCTGATTCTTTCGTAACTTTAACTCAAATATATTATCTTTTGCTACAATCTTTTTGCCTCTAATCTTGTAATAAAAACCGCTTCTAAGAATAACCGTATGCATTTTAGCAAAAGTCTCAACTATAAGATACCCCTCATTATTAAACTGGCCTAATTCCTTGACCCGGAAATGTCTCTTGTGACCCTCGGTTAGGATTCCTTCATTATACACAGAGGTATCTATCCCTGTTTCGATGGATGCTATTATTGTGCCATCCAATGGCGTAAAAATAATCTGCATAACGCCGATATTCTTATTATGCATGGACACAAATCTTAAACTTTGATAGTCATACCTTCTTTTCTTACTGTCTTGAAAAACAGAATGCCGGCACAATAAACCATGTCTTAAGTTCAAGGTTCTCCGATGTTCCACAACATCCATGGTAACCACACCTACTCTTTCTCCTCCCACTGCTATTTTGAAATTAAAAGGATTGGGTAGATTAACTAGTTCTGCGACCCGGGAGCCGATTCTATCATATATCCCCGAAATATAGGTGCCTGTTTTAGCCTCATAAGGTATCTCTTCCAAAACAGCGCGGCTGCCTAAAAAACCATTCCCCAAGGCGAGTTGTGTTTCTCTCACTCCTTGGAGAGACCTCACCCAACCTTCCTCCTTAATCAACCAGGGATATTCAGTATTGTATTTAGTGTAATAATCTTTCATTTCTTAAATAACTCCTCAATTGTTTTATAGTCTACCTTGGATAAATCCTTCACAACCAGATTTGCTTTTGCAAGTCTTTTTGGATTATTGTAGCGGTCGATTCCAATGCAACGCATCTTTGCATTTTTCGCAGCCTCAATACCTAAGGCAGCATCCTCAAATACAAGGCATTCTGCAGAAGACAAATTTAATCTCTGCGCAGCCAAGTGGAAAATCTTCGGGTCTGGTTTACCTCTGACGACAATATCGTTGCCGTCTACAATGGCATCCGCCAAATGAATAATCTTGACCCTTTGCAAAATTCTCTTACAATTCCGGCTGGAAGAGGCAATGGCAATTTTTTTATTGTAACTTTTAAACTCCTTGATTAAATCTACGGAAGTGGTATATACGGGAATATCTTCTTTCTCGATGAACTCAAGAAAGTATCTCTGTTTTCTACCAGCTGCTTCTTTTATTCCTGCAACACTTGAATCCTTCAAGATTGCCTTTGCCCCGTCATATCTAGGGATACCATCTACTTTTGTTTTATAATCATCGAAGGTGAAATCTATCCCGTATTCAGAAAACGTCTTCTTCCATGCCTGAAAATGTATTGGTACTGTATTAACGATTACACCATCTAAATCAAAAATTGCACCCTTAAACATTAAACTACAAATTTTCTCCTTTTAAAAGGTGACAAGGACTTATTTTATGAGTTTATTATCCTCATATATGTCAGATATCTATTTTATTTATCGTAATTTAATAAAACTATTTTTGTAGTCTTTCTTCAATGTCTTTAAAAGCTCACTTGCTTCATCTTCGCTATTAAAGTCTCCCACCCAGACTCTATACCAGATTCCTTTTTCATCTAAGTGTTTAGCTGATACTACAGCTGAGAAACCCGCCTTCTTTAGTTCTTCTACTAGTGTCTGCGCTTTCACGCTATCTTGGAATGAAGCTACCTGAATAGTAAATGGCTTCTGTTGAGGTCTTGTGGGCTCTACCACCTGTTTTGTTCTCCACATCCCTAATTGCCGTACACTCAAAAAGATTATAAATACCATCAGTATTAGAAAAAATATCCACCCCAAAGGCTGCTTAAAAGCATTTTTTACGTTCATATCATCCTCTATTATTGATTACGTAATTCTTTCCACATTTTTGGGCCAACTTTTCCATCTTGAACCAAGCCCTTTGATTTTTGAAACGCTTTTATCGCTTTCTTTGTCTTCGGCCCCATCTTTCCATCAATAGGGCCAGGATCAAAACCAGCATTCTTTAAAGCAGATTGGATTTGTCTTAGATCGGTCTCTTTAAGAACGGAATCTACCTCATAAGCTCTATTTAATATCTCCCATGTTTTCTTATTTACGTAGCCTGTCACCTTTAATCCACAATCTTTCTGAAAAGATTTTGCTGCTCCCCTTGTTCTGTATCCCATCTTGCCATCTATAGAACCTGGATTGTATCCAACTCCTTTTAAGAGCACCTGAAGTCTCTCCACTTTAGAGTTGTATCCATAACTATTGCCGAACAAATCCTTTTCCTCCGCAGCCTCTTTTTGTAAAATTCGCAATAATAAATCGCACCCTGTGCATGAAAGAGAGATTACTATGAGTAAAAAAAGAAATACCGTTCGAAGTCTTAACACGATAAGAAAACGCAATTTCCAACAGACTTACCTATACCTGTACGTTATCCTTCCTTTGCTTAAATCGTAAGGAGACAATTTAACTGTAACCTTATCGCCAGCTATAATTCTTATAAAATATTTCCTCATTTTGCCGCTGGGATAAGCTAGAACTTTGTGGCCATTTTCTAACTCAACCTGAAACATAGCATTACGTAACGCCTCTGTAACAATACCCTAAATTTCTATAGCTTCTTCTTTTGGCATAAACTTAACTTTTTAAATTTCAACACATGGTTATCA
>CAZEQA010000134.1:0-4442 GCA_964514265.1 uncultured Planctomycetia bacterium
GCTGGAAGAAGGTTATTGAGGGGGCGACTACGCCGGGTGAGGCAATGCGGGTCACTCAACTGGAGGAATGATTCGTATTGCGTTTTACGTACCACGCAATACGCATAACGCACAACGAAAATATGTTTAGGGTATCTATACTGGATATAGAAAAGGCACAACCTATATTTGCAGATATGGCCAGCTCTGTTGTCCTGCCCGGTGAAGAGGGCGAACTTTCTATCTTAGATTTTCACCAGCCGATAGTTTGCTGTCTGAAAGAAGGGATGATTAAGGTAGACGAGAAAGAACCGATACCGATTAAGACAGGCATTGCCGGGATGAAGGGCAATGAACTTTCTATTCTGGCACAAAAGGCAGGGGCTTAGAATTGCCAAGATTCAGTTACGAAGCAAAAAAAGGCCCAAAAGAGATTATCAAAGGAACAATTGAAGCCGCAAGTCAAAATGCAGCAGTGGATAGATTAAGCCAGACGGGTTATGTGCCCATCCGTGTTTTCCCCGCCGAGAAAGAATCTCCTAAGAAAGAATCCCCCAGGCCGGATATCCCTAAGCAGATTAAGCTGTTAGAGTTTTTTAAGAAAGTTCGCGCCAAGGACCTGACCATATTTACCGAACAGTTGGCCAGTTTAGTTAAGTCCAGAGTCCCGCTTTTAGAGGCCATAAAGGTCCTCTATGAAGAGACCGAGAATGCAGATTTAAGGAGAATAATCGCCCATATCCAAAATGAAATAAGAAACGGCCGGACACTATCGCAGGGCTTGAGTAGATACCCCAAAGTCTTTCCCCCCATTTATATCAATATGATTCAATCGGGAGAAAGCGGGGGAGTATTAGATAAGACCTTAATGCGCCTGGCCGATTTTAGAAATAAAGAAGAAGCAATGAGGGCTAAAGTAACTCAGGCCTTGGCCTATCCCATCTTTATAATAATAGTCGGAGTAATAACTGTATTTATTTTACTTGGGTTTGTCATCCCGCGGATGAGTACTTTATTTAATGAGATAGGCCAGACCTTACCTTTACCCACAAGGCTCTTGCTTTTCTTAAGCCGCCAGATTAAAAGCTATTGGCACTGGATGCTGCTAATGGTTGTCCTTATAGTTGTTATCCTTAAACGAAGCGGGGCGGGAAAGAGAGAAAGAATAGTTTTTGATAGACTTAAATTAAGATTGCCGCTCCTGGGCGATTTTATAAAGAAGTCGATGGTTGCGAGATTTTCCCGCACTTTAGCCCTCCTACTTGCCAATGGTATTCCCTTGTTGCAAGCGATAAAGATAACCATACCGACTTTAGATAATGAGATATTTAAGTTAGAGTTAGAGGCGGTGTATAAGGATATCATTGACGGGATGTCGCTTGAGCAAAGTATGAGGAAGTCTTCCTGGTTTCCCCGTTTTATGACCAATATGCTTGCCGTAGGGGAAAAAGGGGGAAATTTAGAAGAGGCCTTATCGGAGGCGGCTAACTTTTATGAGCGCGATGTAGATAAGACGACCAACATAATTACCTCTTTGCTTGAACCAGCAATAATTTTGCTCATGGGCCTTCTGGTGGGATTCATTGTCTTTGCTATGCTTTTGCCAATTTTCCAAATAAATTTAGGAGTAAGATGAGATTAAGAAGGAGAAAAAGATGACCAAGAAACGAGGTTTTACACTGGTGGAACTACTGCTCGTAGTAGTCATTATTGGGGCCTTGGCAGCGATGATAGTGCCGAGATTGGCCGGCCGTTCAGAACAGGCCAAGATTGCTATCGCTAAAACAGACGTCACCTCTAATATACCTCTGGCATTAGACCTTTATGAACTGGATAGTGGCAAATACCCAAACACCCTTAATGCACTTCTTACCAACCCAGGCGGGTTAAAGAATTGGAATGGGCCTTATATTAAAAAGAAACCCATAGATCCCTGGGGCAATGTCTATCAATATAGGCGCCCCGGCTCTCACGGAAAAGACTACGATTTATATTCACTGGGGCCCGATGGAGTAGAAGGCAACGATGATACTACTAATTGGGAAGAAGAATAGTTTCGTTGTGCGTCGTGCATTGTGCGTTGTGCGTGATGTGTAGAACGCAATACGCACAACGCAATACGCAAAACGCATTTACGCTGATCGAAATAATGGTCAGCGTAGCTATTTTATCAATAGGCCTGGTTTTGATTCTGCAGGCATTTGCCCATTCTCTTAATATCCTGCGCATTTCAGAGGATAATTTAAAAGCAACCTTTATGACTGAAAATAAGCTCGCCGAGGTGCAAATACGGGCTAAGGAAGACTGGGATGCGTTTGCCAACGGTTTAAGAGAGAAATTTGAATTCGAGGATTTACAATGTGCGTGGGAGGTGAAAATAACCTCTGCCGGATGGGAAGGAATAGAAGAGATTGCTGAAGAATACGAAAATTTAAATGAAGTTAAAGCAACTCTTAGCTGGAAAGAAGGAAAGAGAAGAGGCGAAATTCCCCTGGTTACATATATGCGCAGGCCTATTAAGGCAAAATGAATACTTTCGTCGTGCGTCGTGCGTTGTGCGTCGTGCGTAAAACGCAATACGTAAAACGCAATACGCAAAACGCATTTACATTCGTTGAGCTTCTGATAAGCATAACGCTTGTTGCTCTGGTTGGCGTAGCGGTATATTCTGTTCTTGCTAATGGAATACATGCCTGGCGCAGGGGAAATGAAAATAGAGCTTATGCGCGAAATATAAGACTTACAACCGAGAAGATGAGTTGTGATTTAAGAAATGTCTTTGAGTTCTCAGACATTGCTTTTGAGGGCACAGAGGATTCTATTATGTTCCCCGGTTTGGTATTGAGTGAGTCGGATTCAAACAGTAATGAGGTTGAAGGCTATTATGAATTAGGCAGAATTGCCTATTTTTATGATCCGGGAGAGAATGCCCTGTGCAAAGACGAAAAGACATACCCTCAGGCCCTCGGGGAGAAGAAAATCGGCAAAGGTAAAGTCTTGCTTGAACGTGTTGACAAATTGGAATTTAGCTATTGTTATCTTGATAACGCAACAGGAAATTATAAGTGGAAGGATGACTGGAAGAAAGAGGAACAGGAGAGTATCCCTCAAGCGGTAAAAATAGAAATGGTCTTGGAAAAAAGCACACACCAGGAGGACTTTGAAAAGACAGTATTTATTCCCATCGGTACTGGTGAACAGAAAATAGAATTGGGAAAATGAATTTTAAAAAGGGAAGTGTACTGATTCTGACTCTTTGGACGTTAAGTTTTCTCACTATCTTTGCTATCGGCGTAGGTTCCAATGTCTCAGGCCAGTTACACTTAGCCTCGCATCTTCAGGATAGGTTAAAGATGTATGGTTTAGCAAAGGCAGGGATTGAGAAGGCGATTATTGAATTAGCAGCGGATGAAAACCCCGATTATGATAGTTTCAATGAAAAACAGTCCTTAGCCGAGGCACTCTTTAAAGAGATTGCTTTGGGCGATGGATATGTGAGTGTTAGCTATCAGCTGGAAGAGGAAACTTTATATGGTCCAAGGGATGAAAGCAGCAGGATAAATATAAATAAGGCACCGCTACAAATACTTAAAAGCATGTTAGAAAATATCGGTGAAGTAGAGACAGAGGAGGCGGCCGACATTGCTCATGCTATCGTTGACTGGAGAGATATAGATGTTCTTCTTTCTCCCGGTGGCGCGGAAAATGAGCATTATCAGAGCCTGGAATTACCCTATCCATGCAAGAACGCCGACTTTCAAATCCCCGAGGAATTATTATTGGTTAAAGGGATGACCCCGGAGATTTATTCAAAGATTGCCGATGTAATTACTATCTACGGTAGAGGTGGAGTGAATATTAATACTGCTGATGGGCGCACATTGCAGGCCTTAGGCTTAAACGCCGATCTTGCTGAGCGAATAGTTGAATTCCGTCGAGGCAGCGATGGAGTAGAAGGGACCGAAGACGACAATATCTTTAAGACGGTTGGTGAAATAAGAAATATTGGCCCTCTATTTACAAAAGAATCTGAGGAAATTAACCGTCTTACTTCTCTCAATGCACTGACTGTAAAATCGGATGTTTTCAGAATCTCTTCAGCCGGCATTTTAAAGGTGGGTAGCCGCACTTTACAAAGGAATATTACCTGTGTTGTCCAAAGAGCTGAAGGAAAAGACCCCCGGATACTCTATTGGCACGAATAAAAAAGGGTCAGGCGCTTTTTTAATTTATGAGATTTCCATTTAAGAGAAAAAAGAAGTTTATAACTGCGCTAGAGATAGATAACGACTGGTTGAAGATAGTGCAGGCGCAGCCTTCTGCCAAAGAAAAGAAAATTAGTAAAATTGTAGCCGAAAAAATTAGTTCTTTGCAAGATAAGGAAATTTCTCAAACGCTCAGAAAATTATCTAAAGAATTGGAAGTAAACGCAAACCTTTTAGTCCTTTCTGTACCGCATCATC
>CAZEQA010000135.1:0-4404 GCA_964514265.1 uncultured Planctomycetia bacterium
AGATATTACCATGGTTCCCCTTCTTTTTACTTTGGGCATAAAAGGAAAAATTGGAAAAGAGCATCTCCAGTTTTACAGAAAAGAAAGATTTAGATTTGTTCAGAAGGGAAAGATTGAGCTTCAATGCGGCAGGGAAGAAAGGAAGTTTATCCTGGAAGAAGGAGATAGTCTTCATTGTAAGTGTGATGTCCCTTGTAAAAAGCTCTCAAACATAGGCAATAAAGAAGCAACTGTTCTGTGGGTGGTGCGCGCCCCATTATTATAGAAGAAAACTCAATTTATAGTGGAAGGTATTTGGGATATGTCCCATCTAAAAGAGCGAAGGAGATTTCCTCGCTTAAACGAAGGTGTCTTTTTTCTCTACCAATTTATGGAAAAGAAAGATATGGATATAATGAAAGGATTTACTAACAATATAAGTACCGGGGGATTGATGTTTGAAACTGACAGGCCCATATCTGCAGAGGATCTTTTTATTTTAGAGATATACCAACCATTAAGACAATTCAAGGAAGAAATTATCTCTATTTCTACTGCAGTAAAAGTAAGATGGGTAACGCAGATAGATAGAAGCGATAAATATGAAGGGTCAAATAAATATAGAATAGGAGTGGAATTTGTTGAGATTGATAAGGAAGAGAGAAAGACAATAGCGAAGTATATGCAGAATAAATTAAATGCTTAAGAATCGACTATATTTTTTTAATCCTTTGGTAAAGTATAGGTTTCATATATAAAAGTTATATTTAACCAACAAGGAGGCAAGGGCAGGATGGAAAAGAAATATACCGGGCCAGAAAGAAGAAGGTTCCCACGTCTTGAAATTCCCCTTTTAATTTTTTATCAATTAGAAACTGAGGATATCTTTGTGCAGCACAAAGCCATTAGCCGAAATATGGGTGGCCAAGGTCTGATGTTTGAGACAGTGAAACCCATCCCTGTGGGAAGTATATTGGAGCTTGAAATATATCAACCCTCAGTCCGATATAAAGATTTGTTTTTTTTGGTCTCTACACAAGCAAAAGTTATTTGGATGAATAAAAAGGAAGATGTAAGTGTAAAGGCAGGAGATAATAAATATCAAATAGGCGTGAAATTCGTGGAAATAGAAAAAGAAGATAAAAATAGAATTATTGAGTATGCAGAAAGAATGAAGAAGGGATGGTAGTGGGGAGAAACTAGAAAATGGAAAAAGCTAAAGTCTTGGACAATAAAATTGAAACTAATATAAGTGATATCACTGAGCGCAAGCAGACGGAACAGGAGCATGCGAAAATAGTAGAGGCTGAGAAGAAAAATGCTGAGAAGAAACTTAAAACACACCAATTTATGGTAGAGTCTGCACATGGCGGTATCTTTTTTAAGAACACAAAAAGCCAATACATTATGGCCAACAACAAGACCTTAGAGATTTTTGGATTATCTCGGGAGCAGGTTATTGGAAAGACTGATGAGCAAATATTGTCAAATAAAAAGGAAGCCAAGAAAAATATTGAAGATGACCGATTTGTTTTCAAGACAGGTAAGCCAAGAGAAATTACCAAGCGTACAAGTGGTGCAGAGGAAAAAGAACGCTGGTTTCACACTATAAAACTTCCGCAGTTTGATAATAATGGCGACCTTATTGGGCTTATAGGTATTATCCGCGATATCACCGAGCGCAAGAGGACCGAGCAGAGGCACGCCAAAATAGTAGAGGCTGAGAAGAGAAAGGCAGAGGAGTTAGAGAAGGCTTATGCAGAGTTACAAGAAAGCAAGGATGCGTTAGTTCATTCTGAGAAACTTGCTTATACCGGCCGGATAGCTGCCAGTATTGCCCATGAGATAAGAAATCCCCTGACCAATGTAGCCATGTCTGCTCACCAACTTAAAAAAGTTATTAGGCCAGAAAACGGCAAGTCTAAACATATTGAGATTATTGAAAGAAACGCAGAAAGAATTAACTATTTAATTACCGAACTGTTAAACTGCGCTCGGCCGCCAAAACTTAATATGCGGCCTTACGATATTCATAAGGGCCTAAAAAATGTTTTAGAGTCAACAAAGGCTAAGATTAGGTCGCACAAGATAGAAATAAATAGAAAGTTTACTTTTCGACTACCTAAAATAATGGTAGATAAAGAACAGATGGAACGTGTCTTCTTAAACGTAGTCCTCAATGCTATTGAAGCTATGCCTAAGGGGGGCAATTTGACTATTATTACAGAACTTAATGGAAACTTTCTTGTGGTGAAGATTGAGGATAGCGGTAAAGGCATTCCTGAAAAAGATATTATCAGGATATTTGACCCTTTCTTTAGTTCCAAGCCCGATGGTGTAGGTTTAGGATTGACTTTATGCTATGGGATTGTTGTCAGTCACGGTGGCACTATAGAGGTAGAAAGCAAGCCGAGACAGGGAACTGTTTTTACAGTCTCTTTACCAGTTGGGCAGAAATCAGAGAGAGTTTTCCCTTAGTATAAGAAAATAGGTAGGAGCTCATGGTTGATATAAAATATGATATTAAAAGAGGAGCAGATATATACAGGGCAATTTATAACTCTCGATTAGAGAATTGGATTTCTACAGGTAAGATAAAGCGAGGAGAGATTTTTGTCTGGCGAAGCGGTCTTTCAGGTTGGCGTAAGCCCGAGGAACTTGATGAACTGTTACCATTTTTTAAAAGCTACGAGAAGCGTGAGTTAAGAAGAGCAAAAAGAAAGAGGCCCAAAGGTCAAATCTTATTTCACAAGAAGAAAATAAAAAATATTTTGATAATAGACGATGAACAGGATATGTGCTCGCTTTTAGATGATGCCTTAAGCCAGAGAAAGTATAATATAGCCATTGCCAATACAAAGAGAGAGGCTATAGGCTGTATAAAAAGAGAAATGCCTGATTTGGTATTCTTAGATTTAAAATTGCCCGATGGCGATGGACTAAAGCTTCTTCCTAAAATCAAAAAGATAAATCCAAAGACGATAGTAAATATAATTTCTGCCTATGGGAGTGAAGAATCAAGAGAAGAAGCAAAACAGAAGGGTGCCTATAGTTTTATCGACAAACCATTTACTGAGAACCAGATTCTAAGGAGTATAAAAGCTATACGTGAGTAGGGATTGAGAGATAAAGATGGAGACAATTCTAATAGTTGACGATGATAAAGATTTGCAATTTAACCTTTCTAATATATTAAAAGATGAAGGGTATGATGCAATAGCCGCAGGAGATGGCAAACGGGCGATCAAAGAAGTTAAAATGAGGTCTCCTAATCTAGTTTTATTAGATATCAGGCTTCCTGGAATGGATGGGATGAAGGTTTTAGAGGAGATGAAAAAGATTGATAAAGATTTAATTATTATAATGCTTACCGCCTACGGCGACGTAAAAGATGCGGTCAGAGCAATGAAATTAGGGGCGTTTGATTATATCACCAAGCCCTTTGATAATGAGGAGATAATTTTAACAATAAAAAAGGCTCTGCGAACCCAATTTTTAAGTAAGGAAGTAGAAAGTTTAAGGAAAAGACTTGGTGAAAAAATTGCCATAGAGGAGGTAATGGGAGGAAGCCCTCAAATAAAGCAAGTCTTAAAGCAGGTTAAGATAATTGCCCCTACAAATATGACAGTCATTTTACAAGGCGAAAGTGGCACAGGAAAAGAATTAATTGCTCAGATGATTCACCAAAATAGCCTGCGAAAAGAGAAAGCTTTTGTGGCTATAGATTGTGGCGCTATCCCGGAGACATTGGTAGAGAGCGAACTCTTTGGTTATGAAAGAGGGGCCTTTACTGGAGCCGAGGCTCAAAAAGAAGGTAAATTTGAACAGGCTAATGGAGGCACCTTATTACTGGATGAGGTTACTAATCTACCCGAGGGCGCGCAGGTTAAGCTTTTGCGCGTAATTCAAGAAAGAAGATTGCAGCATTTAGGAGGCAAGAAAGATATAAAAGTGGATGTGAGAATTATCGTTGCTACAAACACTAATCTCTTTGAGACAACAAGAGCGGGCAAATTTAGAGATGACCTTTTTCACAGGTTAAACGAATTTCATATTCCTTTGCCTGCGCTTAGAGAGAGGAAAGAAGATATTTCAATATTAGCTAAGTATTTCTTAAGCGAGGCAACTCAGGAACTTAACAAAAAGTTGCAAGGGCTAACGGGTGAGACAATGAAATTTCTTCTTGATTATCATTGGCCCGGCAATGTTCGAGAGTTAAAGAATGCGATTAGAAGAGCAGTACTCCTGGCCGAGTCTAATGAAATTGGCCCGGAACATCTTTCATTAAACAATACCAGCTTACCTAAAAACCTCCGATTTCAGCAGGATTTAGATAAAGGGATTTCGCTTCATGAGATAACTAAAGAGGCGAGAAAACATATAGAAGAGGATATAATTAAACAAACATTGGCTAAAGTTGGGGGT
>CAZEQA010000136.1:0-4365 GCA_964514265.1 uncultured Planctomycetia bacterium
AAGCGATATCAGAAATTTGGCTTGGCAGCACAGGATTTGAGAAGCCTTACAGAACAGTTTAAGGCTTTACTAGGTTGCCAGACATTAAGCCAGCTAAAGCGCACCATAAAAGGCGCCAGAAGGGTCCTTAACGCTGGTTGTGGAGTCGCTTGGTCTGAATATCTTTTCAACTATCATAGCGGGACAGAAAGACATTGTGTGGACATAAGTCGTTCTGTTGAATTAGCTTATAAAAAAACAAAAAATTTTAAAAATGTTATAGTGGCACAGGCATCGATTTTTTCTTTACCGTATGCTGACAATACGTTCGATATTATTTATTCTTTGGGCGTTATTCATCATACAGCAAATCCCAAAAAGGCGTTATTGTCTCTTGTTAAAAAGCTTATCCCAAAAGGACTAATAGGAATATACATATACAATAAAAAGCCTTTTATTAGGGAGATAATGGACGCAGAAATAAGAAAGTTGACTACCAAAATGTGCTATAAAGAATGCATGGACTTTTCAAAAAGGATAACAAAGCTTGGTGAGGCCTTAAATAAGATAAAGCAACCGATATTTATCAAAGAGCGCATAGATTTGTTAAATATCCCAAGAGGAAAGTATAGTGTCCAGCGATTTATCAATGATTATTTTGTTAAGTGTTGGCATAACCCAAAGCAAGATAAAGGATATGCAGATTTAGTCAATCAGGATTGGTATCATCCTTATTATGCAAGCCACCATACTAAAGAGGAAGTAATGAGTTGGTTTAAAAAAGCTGGATTGGAGAATATAACTTGCATTCAGCCAAAAGGATGGCAACATAGCGGATATTTTATTTCCGGCAGGAAAAGGTAAAATAGATGCAGAAGGTAAAAGTAGAATAAGTTTAAAATGAATGCATTGATAACTTGTTGCGGCAGAAAAGTTTATTTGATAGACGAAATTCGCAAGGCACTCAAAGAATTATTTCCAGGAAAAAGAAATGAAGTCCTTGTTGCGGAGTCAGACAAATACTCTCCTTCTTTATATTACGCTGATAAAGGTTTCATTCTCCCTTCGATATCGGATGGCAAATATTTCAAATGCATTTTAGATATATGCACGAGGCAAAAGGTGTCGTTATTACTGCCGACCAAAGACACCGAAATATCAAAGTTCGCTCAAAAAATAAGAGTGCTAAGAAACGAAAACATTAAAATCCCATTGTCTTCTCCTACGACAATCAAGATTTTAGAGGATAAGTTGAGCTTTTTTGATGTGATGAAAGAGAAATTTAAGGTGCCCATTACGTTTTCGGCAAAGGATATAGAACTAAAAGATATTGTTTTCCCGTGCATAGTTAAGGAACGCGGCCTGGGGACTGAAACTTCGGGGTTTTATGTGTGTACAGGCCCTGAAGAATTACGTGTTGCAGTTAAGAAATTGACGGAGCCAATCCTCCAGGAGAAAATAGACGGTAGTGAATATACTGTAGATGCACTATTTGATATGAATAATTTGCCAATAGCTATAGTTCCCAGGCTCCGCTTGAAAACCCGCCAATATGTATCTGATGTCGGCGTTGCTGTCAGTGACAAATATTTGCTTCAGGCATGCGAGGCAGTTGCAAAATTTTTAAAAATTACGGGAATAGTTAATTTTCAATGGATAAAAAATGCAAAGGGCGATTATTATCTTATTGAAATCAACCCTAGGATATCAGGGGGACTCCAAATAACTTTAGCTGCATGTCCTCAATTTATTTTGTCTTTGGTAAAATTCTCATTTGATATAGGGCTCAAACGACTAAATTATCGTCCTTCCATTCTTACAATGAAATACGATTCAGTAATTTCTACGAAGGTGCCTTAGTGGGCAAGGCCAAGAAAGCAATCTTTTTTGATTTAGACGAGACGATATATCCCGAAAGGGATTATAGGCTGAGCGGTTTTAAGGTCGTTGCGCGGTGGTTATCAGACTATAAAAATATTCCAACTGAGGATATCTTTGCCAAACTATGCGAGATTATTGATGCAAAAGGGCTGTTATATAAAACCTGTTTTAATGAGTTATGCCAAACATACGATATTGGTATTAATCTTATTCCCCGATTAGTTGAGATATTTAGAATGCACAGACCAACAATACAACCATATAGCGATTTTCTTCAGTTTATGAACAGCGCTAAACATAATTATCATTTTGGCATTATTAGTGATGGAATAAGCAAGGTACAAAGACGTAAGATGGATTCTTTAAGGCTGAATCGATGGTTTAAGCAATCAGCAATAATTATAACAAGCGAATTGGGTTCTTCTGTAAGCAAATTTGATTCTGAAGTTTTTATTAAAGCCGGCAGTATATTTGGCTTGAAAGGCAATGAATGTTTTTATATTGGCGATAATCCTTATAAGGATTTTGAGAATCCGAGTAGACAGGGGTGGATTACAATCAGAATAAAAAGAGGAGTTTATGCAGATATTAATGATAATACATACGTAAAGAAGGTAATAGAAAATTATAATGGTTTAGCCAGCGTGCTTAAAAATATGTAACGATACAAAATGAAAATGGTTAAGAAAATATACGATTTAGGAAAAATTCCCTTACATCTGGGGTTGTCTAATAAGCCAACTAACCCTTCAGGCATTCCCAACGCTTATGAATTTACAATAGGGTGTGATTTAGATTTTGGATTGATTACTCAGATGCCGAAGAAAAAGACTGTAAATTTATTGAAAGATATATATAAAAAGGGGTCGCTTTTAGGCAATCCAATGTGTGAAAAAGGCCTTGGTAGGGATTATCTTGATGATTTCTTTTGTTTTATAAAAAGTATTTACGGAAATTTAAAAAATAAAAAAGTCTTAGAAATCGGTTGCGGTAAGGGAACCTTATTGAGAAAAATTTATGCTGAGGGCGCAGAAGTAGTTGGCCTTGAGCCCGGTAAGCAGAATGTAGATGGAGCAATCTCAAAGAAGATAAACATCGTTACAGATTTTTATCCCTCTGCCAGCATAACGGAAAGATTTGATCTCATTATTCATTATGGGGTGCTAGAACACGTTCAAGATTATCGCCATTTTCTTACGGCTCATAGAAATAATTTAAGGCCTGACGGTATGGCCCTTTTTTCTGTACCGAACTGCTCTTCTTATTTGAAGAATGGCGATATATCTATCTTTTTTCACGAACATTGGAATTATTTTAATTTTTATTCCATAGAAAGACTATTGCAAGGGATTTCTTTTAAAATTGTAGACATTGCTGAAGGCAAAATTGGTGATACCCTTTATCTTGCCTGTTGTTGCAAGGATGCCGAACCTATACCAACTATAGGGCAGGTTAAAAAGGAGATGGATGATGATTTATATAATAAATTCTCTAATTCAATAAGCAAAATAAAAGGATGGTTTAATAAATATAAAAGAAATAATGAAACGATAGGTATTTATTGCCCCGGAAGATTTATTAATTATCTTTACAAAATGTCTGATTGCAGCAATGTTAGGTTTTTTGATGATGAAAACAACTTCCACGCAAAGTATTATCCGCCTTTTAATATCAAAGTCGATAATTTTAATGAGCTTGTTCAAAGGCCGGTTAGCAAGTTGATTATAGCTTCTCGATTCTTTGGTGAACGGATAAGAAAAAGAGTAACCTCGGCCCAGATAATGAAGTCTGAAGACATATTTTTAATGGAAGATATTCTTAAGAGTTGAATAGATGAAGATATTGCTAATAAACCCTGCTACGAGAAGATATAAAAAAGCCAACGGTGAATTATCGTGCAAAAATGCTGTGATGCCTTTGGGTATAGCATTTATTGCCGCATTTATTCGAGAGAAAGGATATAATGTTCAAATCCTTGATGTAACTGTAGAAGGCTATGCAAACGAGCAAGGACTTGATCAAAATAATATACGATATGGCCTTTCTCTTGAGGAAATAAGAGAAAGAATCGCAGCTTACAATCCAGATGTAGTAGGTATTAGCTGCATTCAATCAATGAGGTTCTATGAAGCTCAGGAAATATGTAAAATTGTTAAATCCATAAATGAGAGAATTATCACTGTAATGGGAGGCAGTCACGTTGCAGCTGTTCCTGAGGATTGCTTGAAAGATAAAGATTTAGATTTTACGGTGTCTGGCGAAGGAGAATTAGCCTTCTACGAACTATTAAAAGCTATTGAATCAAAGGGAGGCTTTAGTAAAATAAGAGGTTTGGGCTATAAACAAGCAGGTAAAGTTATTTTAAATAAGGGAAGAGATTTTATACATAATTTGGACACGATGCCTAGGCCGGCATGGGATTTATTGCCGATGGAGAAATATTTCTACATAGGCATTGGCCCAAGTCAAAAGAAACTAAATAGATATGCGATATTGGTAAGTTCC
>CAZEQA010000137.1:0-4350 GCA_964514265.1 uncultured Planctomycetia bacterium
TCTACAATGGGGGCCTTAGGCTGGGTAACCCTGGCCATCATTGCCTTGGTCTTTACCGTAACCAGCTTTATCAGGGTAAGCGCTGCTCCAAAGGCTGTGCGCACAGTCCACCCTGAGTTTACCCTCACAGAGGCCTTAACCTATGATTTTGGCCAGGCCTTACGCAATCCTCAATACGATGATAAGGCACAAGCAGTGTGGAGTGAACTTAAACGTCTCTCTCCCTATGCCTATTCCCAAATCCTCTGCCATGAAAGCTTCAAATACCACCTCTTTGGTCTTCTAGCCTTCATCCCTGCAGTAGAGCTAATAGCAAGAAGGATAAAACACCAAGAGATGACCAGACTTGAGCTGTTAAATGGTCTGGCTGAAGAAACCACACAACCCAAACCAAATACCTCCAGAATATTTACAAGCCCCGGTTTTACCCCCTTAAGGGCAGCTGCCTGTATTGCTATTGGCCTTATCCTCTTTGGCCTGGTCAATCCTGCCTTGGCCTTTGAAGGCAATGCCACTGACACTGTCATAGGACAGTTGTTAGCTCAGCCTGAAGGTTCATCCGTTATCCTCAAGATATTGTTGGTTCTTTGTGTTGTTTTAGCATCAGGTATATTAGTGGTAGTAGCAATAGTTATTTGGCCTTATATATCTCGGGCCTATCAGGGATTAGAGCACAAATTTGCAGTGAGTGCAGCGGAATATGCCATTGTAGGACTTGGTAGATGGGGTGGCGGGGCAATGCTTAGGGCGTTAAGCGAACTTTTCCCGGATAACATCATTCACGGAATATGCGGGAGTAATTATCAAGAATGGCTAGCCAGAGAAGACCTCCCTGCTAATGTTAGAATTCATAGCCGAAAAAGATACCAAGAAGAAATCTTAGATAATCCTGCTGTTAGAGTCGTAATAATAACCACACAATTCCAAAATCATTGTAAAATTGCCAGGCAATCGCTGTTAGCCGGAAAGGATGTTCTTGTTGAGAAACCATTTACAAAAACTGCCAAAGAAGCAGAGGAACTAATAAGGATTGCGAATGAGAAACGTGTTATGTTGGCAGTGGATTATGAATTAATGTATGAGCAGAACATAAATCTCCTGAGGCGGGCGATTGTTAATGGCGAATTAGGAAAAATCAGGGAAATTGAGCTCAATTATTTAAATCCGCTTATGGGCAGAAAGATTGACCGGACATCCAATGTAATTGAAAACTCAGGTTCCCATATGTTAAGTTTGGTCCAGCTATTTTTCGGTAAGAGAGATGTGCGAAAACTAAAAGTAGTGGATATCGACCCAGAGGGGTGGAGGGCTAAGGTTACCTTTGAGTGTGCTGGGGCAGACATAACTGTGAATCTTGATGACGATTTTCAGGCAGAACAGCGAAAAAGAACAGTTAGAGTAAAAGGAGATAATCTAAGCGCTACCCTGGATTTCCAAAATGGCACAGTTGAGGTTACGGATAGAGGGGGAGAAAAAGTAAATGTTAGCGACCAAAGATATCCCCAGAGTCTCCTGGAGGAAACCGATAGTAGAACAGATTTAATGCTATTGCTCCAGG
Source organism: uncultured Planctomycetia bacterium (assembly GCA_964514265.1). GTDB lineage: Bacteria > Omnitrophota > Gorgyraeia > JAFGHF01 > JAFGHF01 > CAZEQA01. Next base: position 1,559 of record CAZEQA010000137.1, read on the forward strand.
CCTTCTTTGAAGCCGCGAACCAACGTTATGCCTATATGGTAAATAGCGCTGAAAATACCATCTGGATATCGGAAATTCTTGAACTGATAGATGGATTAGTAGCAAAAAAATATAGACCGTCCTCAGCTTTTGCCCTAGCCGCAGGGACCGTTGAAGCAGCAGTAAGAGAGGGTTGGCGAGCTTTAAGAAAGGCAGCAGAGCTGTCAGAGATAAGAAAAATGGGTACCGCAGATTTGCTGCGGGCAGTTGAAGAAAGAGTTAGAGCCAGGAAGATGAGTAATGCTTTTGGAAGATATTCTCTTCTGGGAGGACCTCGTACTTTTCCTTATAATGTACCACAACGTTCATCCGATTTATATGTATATATTTCACCGCAGGCTTATAGACAACTCTCGGACGGTAAAGTCTCTCGTGTGATTTCAGACCCTTCCTTTATGAGGAAGTACGGCGATAACATAACAGGACCAGGGCTTTATTATAATCCCGAAGGAATAGAACGAGCTGAGGAATGGTTTAGAGTTAACATACTACGACCAGTACCGTTTGGTTTCGTATGGCAATTTTCAAGCCTGGATAATTTACCCTGCAGAGCCGACGCGTTTGGAGTGGTTTTAGTATCATTAGGACCCGGAAAATCCTTTGCAAAGGTATATTCACACGCCAGTCCAAATTTCGATAAATTGCCGGATTTACCAGGTTTAGATACCAGGATTATGGAAGAACAAATATTATTTGCCAAGCTTTTGGGAGAAGATGAATTTAGCCGCCTTTGCTTTTGGCTGACAGAAAAAGTGAATTTCTTACGTCGTTATGCTGATACGCTCTCAGAGCAGCAGGCCCAGGATTTAGTTCAATTAGCGGATACTATGACAGAAATCTTAGATGCTGCAATGAGCCCCGAGGTCTTAGAATTGGCGCAGAAGCGTTTTAAGGGAGAAGATATGGAAACACGTCTTAGGGACTTAAAAGGTCCCGGGGCATATTTTATGGATGAGGATATCTTTATCGGAACGGTTACCTCTTTATTTGATAATCAGGATTTGGCTCCAGAGGCAATGGGAAGAATAATAAGCTTCCTTGCCTCAAGAGGCATCGACCCGCGTGATTCAGAGAGAATTATCCGTGTTGCCCATAAGTTATATCTGAACCCCAGTATTCCTTCGGAAACGCTTTGCCAGCAGCTGGGATATAATATAGAGGAGCTCAAATGGACCTATGCACTTATACGAGAAGCGCCTTTTCTGCAAAAACTCTTTTTAAGGGGCTCCAGGCACGGTAGATTCTTCGATACGGCAATGTTTCTCTATAACGACTTAGCATATCTTTCAGGATTGGCAAACAATAACCCGCCAATTCCCCGAGAAGCGGATTTACACTTTTCAGAATCTTGTCAACTTAATTGCTTATGTTGTTTTAATCAAAGAAAAGGATATGATGAGAGGCCGGGAAAGTATTTAACAACCAAGGAAGCCCTTCAATTATTGAAAGACCTTAAGACATTAGGATTAAAGGTAGGTAACTTTGCCGGCGGTAAAGAACCTGCGTTAAGACCTGGGTGGATAAAAGAAATGGAATATGCCATCCAGCTTGGCCTCGATGCTCAATTATATAGTAATGGAATAAGGTTGGGACCCGAAGAGAGAAAAGCGGCTTTGAAGGCTAAAAGAGTAAAGGTGAGTTTGGGTGCGGCAAGGCCAGATACATATGCAAAGATAAAAAGAGTGTCACAGAAACTCAGATACTTTGAGCGGGTGGTTACAAATATAAAAGAATTAGTCGCTTTAAAACGAGAAAAAGGCGCTTTTGTCAGGATAGGTATTTCCATTGTCGTAACAAAAGACAACTTTAGAGAATTATTAGACTTTATTGAACTCGGTTATGAATTGGGAGTAGATTTTATTGACCTTAGTTACGACTATGTGGGGATTACAGAAGGATTTTCAGAGTCAGAGAGAGAAGAATTACGAGATATATTGAGAGAAGCTCGGTTAAGGATTCTGAGAGGTAAATACAGAGACTGTCACGTTATCTTTAAAGAAGGCTTAACAAAGATTGAGAAAGAGGGCAGTTATAGTGAGTCATTGCACCAGCCAGAAATATGTCAGGCTCATAATCACAAGTTTGCAATAGACCCGAGAGGCAACGTTGCCATTTGTGCTTATGGCGTTGAACCCGGCTGTTTTGGCCCTATGTATAATTTAGGCAATGTTCACTCTGAAAGCATAGAGGACCTGTTACAAAAGAATCGGGAAAGAGAAGTCAGGGTAAGAGATTGTAAGGGCTGTCATGACCCTGATAGATTGGTAAATGTTATTGTAGAGAAACTCAAGAAGGATGTCGCTTTTGGGATTGCTATTACAGACCAGCCGTTTGTGCCGTTAAGTCAATTCCTTGCACCAGAGGCTACTAACAATGGCCACCCCTTCAAGGCCCTTTCACCATGGATAGGCTATGCCGCTGGAGTGGATTGGGTGGTTATATCTGGAGGAATCTTTGTTGGCCTTAGCTATTATCTATCTGCAAACTGGCAGGGTCTCTCTACACTGGGAGTCTTAGGCTGGGTAACCCTGGCCATTATTGCCTTGGTCTTTGCGGTGACCAGCTTTATCAGGATAAGCCGTGCTCCAGAAGCTGTGCGCACAGTCCACCCTGAGTTCACCCTCAGACAGGCCTTAACCTATGATTTTGGCCAGGCCTTACGTAATCCCCAATATGATGATAAGGCACAAGCAGTATGGACTGAACTTAAACGCCTCTCTCCCTATGCCTATTCCCAAATCCTCTGCCATGAA
>CAZEQA010000138.1:0-4342 GCA_964514265.1 uncultured Planctomycetia bacterium
GCTCAACTAAAACACATCTTGAAGTTTCTTCTGCTGTAATTGAGCGAGCACCAAAAGTGCACCCGAGACAGGACCCCGAGCTCTGAGATAAAAGGAGGTAGCGAAATTGCCGGAGTTGCCGGAGGTTGAGACAATTCGGCTGGATTTAATCAGGGACGCCAAGGGCAAGAAGATTAAGGATGTAGAAATCCTTAATCCAAAGGTAATTAAGGAACCGCGCCCTGCGGAATTTAGGAGGCGCCTTAAAGGGAGAACCTTTGAAGATTTTCTGCGGCGGGCAAAGGTCCTGGCAGCAAGGCTTTCTTCCGGCGATTATCTGGTAGTGCATTTACGCATGACCGGCCAGCTCATCTATGCTACTAAGAAAGAGGAAAAGGCGCGGGTAATCTTTGTTTTATCCGATGGCAAATACTTGAACTTCAACGACCAGCGGCTGTTTGCCGAGCTGCGCCTGGTAAAGGACTGGCAAAAATTGAAGTTTGTGCAGGCCTTGGGCATCGAGCCGCTGGAGAAAGAATTTACTGCCCAAAAATTTAAACAGATGCTCTCCGACAAAAAGACCAGGATAAAGCCACTTTTGATGGACCAGACCTTTATTGCCGGAATCGGCAATCTCTATGCCCAGGAGGCGCTTTTTTTAGCCGGCATTTTACCTACGCGCCCGGCCAATAAGCTAAAAGACCAAGAGGTTAAAAAGTTGCACGGGGCAATTCAGAAGGTGTTACGGGAAGGAATTCGATACCGGGGCTCATCCGTAGATGACTATGTAAATGGTCGGGGAGAAAGAGGAAGTTATCATTTGCGTCTTAAGGTCTATGGCCGAGAGGGAGAGCCTTGCGCAAAGTGTAAGACTAGGATAAAGAAGATTGCCCTGGGCGGAAGAGGGACTTGCTTTTGTCCACGATGTCAGAAATAACCCAAGGAAAGTTTAAGATTTTAGCTAACAGAAGAGTGGGCGCAGGTTATTTTAAAATGACTATCTGTGCTCCGGGTATTGTGCAACAGGCGCGTCCCGGCCAATTTGTGCATTTGCGCTGCCAAGATAGCACAAGACCATTACTGCGGCGCCCAGTTAGCTTTCACCGCCTCAATGGGGATAATTTTGAGATTCTCTATAAACTTGTGGGCTCTGGCACAAATCTTTTGGCAAAAAAGAAAAAAGGTGGTACAATAGATGTCCTGGGACCATTAGGAAATGGTTTTTCGATTCTCGATTCTCGATTCTCGATTCTCGTAGGCGGTGGGATGGGAATTGCTCCTTTGTTATTTTTAGCTGAACAGACGAGAATTGAATATCCAGCATCTAGAATCCAAGTATTAATTGGAGCAAAAACAAAAGCAGCAATCTTATGTGCGGAAGATTTTAAAGAATTGGGTGTTCAACTTCGGCTTGCCACCGACGACGGCAGTAGAGGCCACAAAGGCCCCGTTATGGATTTATTAAAAAAGCTTTTACGAATCACGAACGACGAATCACGAACGACTATATATGCCTGCGGCCCGAAATTAATGCTTAAAGAGGTCGGCCGCATAAGTCAGAGTTTGGGGATATCTGCCTGGGCCTCCTTCGAAGAAAATATGGCCTGCGGCGTGGGTGCCTGCTTAGGTTGTGCAATAAGGACAAGGCGAGGTTACAAGCGGGCCTGCAAAGATGGCCCGGTATTTAATCTTCAGGAGATTAGCTGGGAGGGAGGTGGGGTGGATGATAGGTCGATTAATTGATGTCTTAATTATCTTGGCAGCACTGGCCTTTATCGTCGGCATGGGCATTGGCTATGGATTTTTTGTAGAGGTATTTTCGGCTGGTACTTTTTGGAGATTTAGCGTGGGTTGCCTTGCGTTTGCCAGCACTTTAATTCTTTTACAGATAAGAGACAAAAAGTAAAATAGACTATGCCAAATCTTGCAGTTTCTCTGGGTGGATTAAAACTGGCTAATCCTGTGGTTGTGGCTTCGGGGACATTCGGCTATGGCGAGGAATATAAGGATTTAGTCCCTCTGAAAAGATTAGGGGCGATAACCACCAAGACGGTTACCCTTAAGCCGCGTAGCGGAAATCCCCCGCCGCGTATTGCCGAGACATATCAAGGGATGCTCAACGCTATCGGTCTGGAAAATCCAGGCCTGGATGTTTTCGTCCGCGAAAAACTTCCCTTTCTGGAAAAGATAGGCATCCCCATAATTGCCAGCATTGCTGCAGATAGACCTGCGCAATTTGCGCAAATTGCGCAGCGGTTAAACCGGGTTAACTCAATTGCCGCTTTAGAGTTAAATCTTTCTTGTCCCAATGTAGGCAAGAAGGGTCTGATCGCTCAAGCCCCCCGGGCCACATATCAAGCGGTAAAAGCGGTTAAGGAAGCAACTAAGTTAACCGTAATCAGCAAACTTTCTCCCAATGTAACTGACATTACCGAGATTGCTCGGGCAGCGGAAAGAGCAGGAAGCGATGCCCTTTCTTTAGTTAATACATTCTTTGGGATGGCCCTGGAGCTGGAGACAAAGAGGCCAAGGCTGGGTAATGTAAGCGGTGGATTAAGCGGGCCGGCGATAAAACCCCAGGCCCTATGGATGGTGAGAGAAGTGTTTAAGGCAGTGAAGATTCCTCTCATTGGCATGGGCGGGATTATGGATGCTTGCGATGCCCTGGAATTTATTATCTGCGGGGCCACTGCTGTAGCTATAGGGACAGCCAATTTTGTCAATCCCCGCACCACTGTAGAGATAATCGATGGCATAAAAAGACATTTGCTGAAAAATAAAATTAAAGATATAAAGAATCTTATCGGAAGCCTTAAAAGATATGAAACGAACAACGAACAACGAACAACTAACAACTAAATTAATCGTTGCCTTAGATACCGGGGATATCAAACTTGCCGAGCAACTAATCGATAAACTTGCCGCGGTAGTGAAGATTTTTAAAGTCGGCAGTCAGCTTTTTACTGCCACCGGCCCCGAAGTTTTACAGCTGATTCAACAAAAAGGGTCAGGCGCTTTTTTAGATTTGAAGTTTCACGATATCCCCAATACTGTCAGCCACGCAGTGGAAGCTGCCTGCCGGTATAATCCACTGATGCTTTCCGTGCACACTCTTGGAGGCAGCCAGATGTTGCAGGCGGCAGTGGAGGCGCGCAACCAAACAGATGCGAACACAAAGATATTAGGCGTAACTATTCTTACGAGCTTAGATAAAGGACAGTTAGAAGAAATAGGCCTATCTGCCAGCGTGAATGAAGAGGTATTGTGCCTGGCGCAGATGGCCAAGGCCTTGGGCCTAGAGGGAGTCATTGCTTCGCCCCAGGAGATAGGGCTTCTCCGCTCCAGCGTCGGCGAGGAGTTTATTATTGTTACGCCAGGAATCAGGCTGGGCGGGCCGATGCAGGATGACCAGAGAAGGACGATGCAGGCAAAGGAGGCAGTTTTAGCCGGGGCCGATTATCTTGTAGTCGGGCGCCCAATTACCCAGGCCCCAGATCCGCTTGCGGCTGCCGAGAAGATAATCGATGAAATTACCAGCGCCTAAAAGCATTCTTAAAATCTTTCAGGATAGCGGTGCACTTTTGCAGGGCCATTTTCTTCTTTCCAGCGGTCTGCATAGCCAGCAATATCTGCAGTGTGCACGGATATTAGAAAATCCGCAGGTCTCTCAAAAGTTATGCCGGGCCTTAAGCGGAGAATTTTAGAAGCGAGTCAATTACCGCCGTTATTGGTCCGGCGATGGGAGGGGTCATTGTTGCCTATGAGCTAGCCGGGGCCTTAGGCGTGCGTGCGCTTTTTGCTGAGAGGCAATCCGGTAAAATGTGTTTGAGGCGCGGTTTTAGATTGTCTTCGCAAGATAAAGTTTTAGTTGCAGAAGATGTAGTTACCACCGGCGGTTCGGTTAAAGAGGTGATTGAGGCGGTGAGGGTAAATGATGCACAGGTTATTGCAGTTTGCGCCTTAGCTAATCGCAGTCCTGGCAGAAATAGACTTTGGCGTAAGATGCGCAAGCCTGCTTAAATTAGAAATTGACAATTATCCGCCCCAAGATTGCCCTTTGTGTAAACAAGGAATAGAGTTGGTCAAGCCCGGCAGCAGAAAGGTTGACGGGAAATAGATTGTATTTACTTGAGGAATAACATATAATGTAACAACAAGAAAATTGCACACTTGTGTAATTTTCGTCCTCCGCTTCACTCAGAGGCTAGGACGATCCTGAGCGAAGCGAAGGATCTTACGAAGGACTAGGACGAGACTGAACGAAGAGAAGAATCTTGACCATACAATTTACGTTCACTTACGTTCCGTAAATTGTGGTCTCATTTAAGGGGGCGATGATGGAGGAGAAAAGAAAATATATCCA
>CAZEQA010000139.1:0-4275 GCA_964514265.1 uncultured Planctomycetia bacterium
CTCTTTCAAAGGACTCCTCACCCCAAATTCAGAGGCAGCCTTCATGCCAGGGCGGAAATCACTGATATCATCATAATTTGAACCATCAGCAACATAGTTTAATCCATATTGTTTTGCCAACCTCGTTAACTTGAAAAATAACTCTTTCTTGCAATAGTAACATCTTTCCGGGGAGTTAGATACAAAGTCCTCATTATCCAATTCATTTGTATCGATAATAATATGTTTAACGCTGAGCATTTTTGCGTTTTTCTTGGCTTGCTCTGTTTCTGTTGACGGATAAGTTGGTGAATTTGCGGTAACTGCAATCGTTTTATCTCCCAGCACACCTCGAGCAACTTTAAGTAAAAAGGTGCTATCTACCCCTCCCGAATAAGCTATGAGTACGCTTTCCATCTTAAACAAAATACTTTTCAAGGAATCTAATTTTACTGAAAGTCCAATCCTGCTCATCGTCTATTATATGGAACTAAACCTGTTTTCTTCATAAGACCACCTTCTAATTAACTTCTGATATCTGCCCATTGCCTGTCCAAATATAGGGATTGCTGAGAGATAAATAAAATAACCTGGGGATATCATAAAATAATAAGGGAAAAAACCTTTTATAATAATTTTTCAGCCCCTCATTCTTTATTATAGAATAATACCGATTGCGAAAACAAAGGTATTGCCTTATCTTTTTAGAAGTATCTGAGCTATTACCACAATGATAGCAAACAGCGTCCGGGTAAAATATGGCTTTCCAGCCTTTCTTCTGCGCTCGCCAGGCTAAATCTACGTCCTCAACTAAAAAGAAAAATCTTTCGTCAAAATATCCTGTATCTTCTTTTAACTCTTGAAGCATCCTGCGGTTATAAAGAGCAGAGGCTGTGCAGGGGCCAAAAACATATTTAGACCCATTAAACTGACCAACGTCTTCTTTTCCTTTTCCAATGTCGAAAAATCTTCTTGCCCAAGAAAGGTATATTCCGCAGGAATAAATTGTTTCCTTATCCGGAGTTAATATCTTCGGTTGCAACAAGCCTATCTTGGAAGATAGGGTCTCAATAATCTTTCTGATTTTTAAGCAAAAATCTTTTTCTAAAACTATATCGCAATCTAAGGTTAGAACCCATTCTCCGGAAGATTCTTCAATTCCCTGGTTCCTGGCCCTGCAGGCGCCAAGATTTTCTTTGTTCTCAATCAACATAACCTGCGGATAGCTTTCTTTAACTATATCGATTGTGCCATCCCTCGAACCATTATCTACAATAATTACTTCAAAATCCTGGTAGCTTTGGCTGAATACAGAATCCAGACAGCGTTTAATAAATCCTTTACTATTAAAAGTTATAATAATTATAGAAATCTCGCACATCAATTCTGGTTTAATATTTCATATAGACGCTTACCTAAAACCTTAAGGGAGTAACCTTCCTCTATGGTCTGCCGGGCTTTTTCTCCTATTCGTTGGCGTAAGTCTGAATTTTGAATCAGAACCTGCATCTTTTCTATAAATTCTTCTCTTGTCTTTGCTAAAAATCCATTTTCTCCATTCTTAATAATATGCGCTGTTTCGCCTATCTTACTTGACACCGTAGGTTTACTCATTGCCATATATTCAAAAAGCTTTGTGGGGCTTTTCGCCCTGTTGAATTTTGTTCTACTTGCAACTGGAAGCAAACCTATCTGAATAGTGGCTAAATAATCCATAATTGCATCGGGAGCAACCCATTCTTTAAGAACGATATTAGAATCGTTAATTTTTTTTACTGTTTCTTTTAGAGTATTTCTATAAATACCATCGCCCAGTATATCAAAATAGATATTAGAATATTTCCTCCTGAGTTTATTAAAACAATCTAAGGCAAATTCTATATTTTCAATATATTCCTTTCTGTGAAAAGTCCCAACCCAAGAAAACACTATTTTCTTATTATCTATACCAGCTAAAGAAGGTTTGAATAGTTCCACATCTACTCCTGAGGGGATATAATAAACTCTTTTGTTAAATTCCGAAAGGAACTCTTCAAGGAACCGGCTTGCAGCAATACAAAAAAGGCTTTTCTTTGCAATCATTCGGGTGAAATAATGGGCCTTTGAGGAAGGATAGATACCAAAGTAATATTTCGGATTTTCCCGCATCTCCCAGTCGTCAAGATCAAGTATAATCCTATTTTTATTAAATAGATGCGTCAAATAAGGAGCAAAAGAATGGTAATTGAACCGCTGGATGTAAAAAAAGGCACCTTTATCTGCCGCAAGTCTCTTAAATGCCCGCCAATTATATCTTATCTTATCTCTTATCCCCATCTGCGATTCCTCTTCTCCATCCTTTGCACCTAATGTATCAGAGAAAGACAAGACCTCTGCGTCTATTCCGTATTTGGCAAGTTCTTTGGCAAAGTTATAACACCTTATCCTTGCTCCAGGTAACTTATATCCTTCGCGGGTGATAAAGATAAGTTTCATTTTTTAAGTTATTTTCTTGTACGCCATTAATAAAGAAGAGGCGGTCTCTGACCAATTATATTTATTTTCTGCTCTTTTGCGGGCAAATCTACCGAGATTATCCACTAAGTCTCTCTCTTTTAGTAATTTTGAAATTCCTTCCGCTAAAGCATGATAATTATCCGGCTCAACTAAAATCCCTATACCACCCACCATTCTTCTTACTTCTCCTACATTACTGGCTACTATTGCCTTACCGCTGGCTAAATATTCCACAATTTTTAAAGGGCTTTTACAACGGGTAACCTCTGTATCCTTAAATGGGGCTACGCATATATTGGCAGAAGCAATATAATAAGGAATCTCATCGTGAGAAACAGCCCCGGCAAAAATAATTTTATCCCCGATGCCTAAATCATAAGTGAGCTCTTTTAATTTATGTTCCAAAAAGCCTTCCCCTACAATCATAAATCTTACATCTGGCCTTTTGTGTAAAACTACATTTGCTGCTTTTATAAATAAATCCACGTATTGCGCGCCATGCAATTGACCGATATATAAGACTAAATCTCCTTTTATATTGTATTTCTCTCTAACCTGGTCTCCTTTTAAACCTGGTCTAAATCTTTCTAAATCTGCTCCTACAGGACTATCAAAGATATATTCCTTTCTTACCCCAAATCTATGTGTTAAATTTTTTAAATAGGCGCTCGCGCAGGAAACAGAACTTGCCAAAACTGGTAAATACCTCTCTAAAACTTTGAAAGAAATGCCTATAAATTTTGAGTGCAAACCTTTACCACAGGACTCATACCATATCTTTTCTTCCCAATCGTCCCAGTCATAATGAAGAGGCTTACCAGCAATATATGCAGCAATTACTGTAGGAATAGAGGCGTAGTGATGGCATTTTTGAAAATGGACAATATCTGCCCATCGGCATAGTCTTACAAGCTTTACTGTATTTTCAATAAATGCTTTGGGCGCAGGTATTCTACTGAAAGGGATTAATTCTACGGAATCTATATTATGGGGATAGTGTCTTTCATTTATTATTAAAGGAAAATAACACAATCTTACCCCGTGAGCCCTTTTGGCAAATTCTAAAGCTATACTTTTAATCCTTATTGTCCAGGGTTCAGCCTTATCGAATAAATCATGAGGATGAATCATTAAGATATTCATACTAAAATTATTTAAACCAATTCCTATGCCAACATTGAAACATCATCAGCGTTCTTATCTTTTTTCTGTTATTTTTTTCTGCCGCCCAATAATACTTTATTTCTCAATATCATATATATCCAAAAATAGACAATATAAAAAAATGTATATAAAGAAACAATAATTAAAATAGCCCATTTAAATATACTTCTTTTTTCCCTTACAATTTTTCTTTTTTGAGGTAATGCCTGCAAGCAATTTATTGAATCTTCTAATATTGTTAATCTACCTGCTAAATCTTTTTCATCTTTTATTGTCTTAAAAATGCTTTCTTTTCCCTCTGCAATATTTGTTTCCATAACCTTTATTCCTTCATTGTAAGCCAGATCTAACAGTTGCTGGGCTCTTCTCTTTCTTACTTGATAATTATTTCCGTCATAGGCCTCCCATAAATAATGCCAATCTTTTTCCGGCAATGGCTTTATTCCAAAGTCTTCTCTATTTTCATAGATATCTGTCCCGGCTATCAAATGTAGAGTATTTATCGATTTTAAAGTATCTATATATCTGGTATTTCTTTTTACAAAATCGCAAGTATTCTTAAAGTCCTCTTCTGTCTCACCTGGAAAACCTATCATTATAAAGACCTCTGTCTCTATTCCTGCCTTTCGGGCGAAG
>CAZEQA010000140.1:0-4249 GCA_964514265.1 uncultured Planctomycetia bacterium
CGGAGTGAGTAAGCACCACGGCGTCGATTTTTCTTATTCCCCTATTCCACAAAAAGGGCAAAATTGCCCATCGGCCGGCATCGTTTTCACCCCTCGGCCCGCCGTCAATCAGCATTGTGCCGTCTGAATAAGGAAACTCAATAAACAGGGCATCTCCCAGGCCAACATCCAAAAAGGTTACCCTCAGCTTATCCGAGGGGCATTTAAATAAAGGCCTCCAGATTAAAACATTAGCCGCTAAAAGTAGGATTATGCCTAGTTTTCCCGAAGATATCTTTAACTTTTTGTAGTTGAAGATAAGTAAAAGGAGCGCATAATAACTGCAGAGAAAGATAATGCCGGGCTTTGGGCAATGGAAGAAACCCCAGGGTATTTTAGAGATAAACGAGGCTAATTTGGCCAGGCCAAACAAAGTCAGCCAACTGCTTTGGGCAAAAATGGCCCCTAAAGGAGCCCAGATATAAGCAAATGCCAAGAAACAGATTCCCGCACTGACAACCAGAAAAAGGAGCGGGATGACAAGCAGATTAGCCAATACTGCTATGGGCGAGACAATATTGAAGTAATAGGCCGTAAGTGGAGCAATGCCAATCCAGGCAGCCAAAGATACAGAAAATGCCCTGATTAGATAAGATAAAAAGCGATTGCGCGCAGAAAAAGAACTCTCTATCTTCGGCACAAAATAGACAATGGAAATTACACTTAAAAAAGAGAGCTGAAATCCCGAATCAAAAAGGTAATGCGGATGAAAAATTAAAATGACCAGCGCTGCCAGGCCCAGGGAATTATATATCTTTATCTCTCTATTTATCAAAAGGCCCAGCAAAACTATAACCGCCATAATGGTTGCTCTTACAACTGAGGGACGCGCCCCGCTGAGTGCGGCATAACCGATTAAAAGAAAAATGGTAAAGGTAAAAGTCAACCGGCGCGGCAAGCGCAAAAATCTAAAAAAGGCAATTAAAATAAGGGCAATCAGGCCTACGTGTAAACCGCTGATAGCCAGGATGTGAACTGTCCCTGTCTTAATGAACAGGTCCTTGATGTCTGGGGATAGCCGGGAGCGCTCTCCCAATAAAATAGCGGATAAAAGGGCGTCTTGCGGCGGACCAAGATGTCTAAGAATAATTCTGTGTAATTTCTGTTTGACTTCAAAAATTTCTCTGGCAAAAGAATATGATTTGTTTGGGGAAAATAGCTTAAAGGCATCCTTCTCCTTTACCTTAAGTAAGCCAAAGATATTATGATTGGCGAGATACTGCCGATAATCAAAGCCTCCGGGATTACGCAGGCCCGGCGGACTCACCAACGAACCTTGCAAGAGCAATTCATCCCCATATTGCACCATTCTTTCTCCATAAAGGGTCGCCTTGACCAATCCCTCAACAGCCTGCCATTTGTCTTGCATCTTTAAATCGCGGGTTCTAAAAGTATAGACTGACTTTTTGGAACCATAATATGTCGGGGAAACTTCCGGGTTTGATACTATCTTTCCCATTACATAAACTTTTTGGGGATTATCGGAAACAAAGTTGGAGATATGATTGGCAGGATATGTTTGGGTATTGCTAAGATGTAAGAATCCCGTAAGAAAGACGGCTATGCTCAGAGCGATTGAAAATAAGGCCTTTCTCTCTAATCTTACTAAAGCAGCCATAAAGCATAAAGCGCAACTTGCCAGAACAAAAAATAAGGAAATATGGACCCACTGTACCGCCCATATCCCTAAACAAAAGAAGACACAAATTACGGCTAAGGGGTTATTCTTCATCGCAACTAAAATTATACCTCCTAAAATAAAAAATCCCAAGCAAAATCTCGCTTGGGATAAATCTCTTGCAATTTATTACACTTTGTTATTTCAAGATAATTAGCAAAGCTCCACAAGTCATAAGAACGACCCCACCCCATTGCTGCCAGTTTAAATGCTCACCTAAGAATAGTGTAGCCATAACAATGGCAAATATCAAACTCAATTTGTCGAGAGATACAACTCCGGAAGCAGGCCCCATCTGAAGGGCGCGGAAATAACAGATCCACGAAAGCCCGGTGGCTAACCCTGAGAGAATGAGAAAAATCAAACTTTTTCTATCCAATAATAAAGGGTTTATCCATTCTTTACGCAGTGAGATGAGTATGACCAAAAACAGAGTGATAGCCACGGTTCTTATGAAAGTCGCTGTATTGGAAGAAACATTGGTTACCCCTATTTTGGCAAGAACGACCACCAATCCTGCAAAGAATGCAGAACCCAAAGCGTAAATTTGCCAGTAATTAAGCATTTTCATTTGGTAACGCATTTCGGCGTCCTTCTCGCCCCACTACATCGAGTATCTTTGTTCTCTTTTTCAGTATCCGCAATGTTAAATATATTATTAAACCAATAGCAAAAAATATAACCCACCCTAATTCAATTTCTAGTTTTTTCTCGGCAAGTAAATCGGCGGCGATATCTAAAAAAGTATATGCTGCGACGATTGCGAAAAAAGTCGAATGTTCCCCGCGTAATACGCTTTTGAACGAAAAAGGTAAATTCGGTTTCTGCCAATTTTTAAATTTGAGCCACAATAGAGGTGTTTTTTGTGACCATTCTAAGAACGTATTGCCCCATTTTTTACGCAAGAAATCTTCCTCGGAAAATATTATTCGTTCGTGATACAATAAACAACCGATAAGGCCTACCAAAACAAACCACCATACTTCAATAAATAAGAATATCCCCATGGTAATAATGATATTCCCTAAATAAAGAGGGTGCCTGACTATCGAATACATCCCTGTGGTGTTAAGACTTTCCGCCGTCTGGCATCGGGTTTTCCTTCCAGAGGTTCCGCGAGGCACATAACCGATCGTTAAACAACGTACGGCTAAACCACAGAAAGAAAGAACAACGCAAAAGATTTCCCAAATAGTATCGACATATGCCCCAAAAGCACGCTCAAGACCTTCAGATTCTCTTAAAGCAATAAGAACGACGGGAATGAACGCTAAGGGCAAATAACTTCTCAGTCTAAAAAGGAAATCGCCCTGTTCTTTCATCGTTTCTCTCAAATCCATTTAATTTACCCCTTAAAAATTCATTTCCTTCTTTAAATAATCGATTATAAATCCATCAATCCGTTTCCAAATGCAGGAAACAAATTTAACGGGATTCGGATTCCCTTGCTTATCGCGGTAGTCGAGATTATAACTTCCGATCTTCGTATAGACCACCAAAATAGCTTCTGCAATTAAGCGTCTTTCTTCAGATAAAGGAACTTTTGGATAACGTCGAACAATGGAGCCGTAAGATTTCCACATGCCTCTTGAAATTCTGTAATGCTCATACCTATTGAGAGCATATGTTTGCTGGGGCAACTAATTTTTAAATTGCCGATTCTTTAGAATCCATTCCTTCCAGCAAGGATCTTCTATCTTAATCTTCTCTCCATTTTCTTTTACTAATGTCCCTAAGGTGATCAATTTACTTACTACACTTCCAGAAGTGCTGGCTGATTTAATTCCATATTTTCTTATAAAGTCCTGTGAAGTGGGTTCGTAATCGCCACAACTAATGCCTATAATAACCTTGCGCTCCGTATTGGTCAGGCTATTCCACCACCTTGAATAATCTGCATGGTGCTCTGTTATAATTTGGTCAATAGCCTTCTGTATTATATCTTTGGTAAGTATTTTGTCTTCATTTAATATGTAAATTTCATGGCACAGCTGTTGTGTATAATAAGGATGATTATCAGTAAATTTCAAAATATCTGCCACAATTTTACGAGCATCTATTTTCTGCGAAGAAAATCTTTTTATTATAAAATCTGAAAATTCAAGTTCAGGTATTTTCTTCAGGGTAATGTGACGACCAAATTTATAAAAGGGGTTCTTTTTATTTTGGAATATTTCCCGTATCATACTCTCTTGGCTTCCTATGAAGATGTAAGTTATGTTTTGGTGGTATTGGAATATTCCACGCATTTGTCGTTCAAGCATAGAAGAAATCCTACGTACCTCTTGAAATTCATCAAATACAATTACAACTCTTTTCTTTATATTTTTGGCAATTATCTCTGGAAGCTGAAGAGTGTCTGATAGAAGCGTAGAGACATTTTCTCTCTCCGCGTTAAAAGATACTGAAACTTCATTAGTTTGCGGCTGAATTTGAATATAGGGTTGTATCTTGAGATTTTTCAGATGATATTTCATCTTTTCAAACTTACTTAACGATAAGGCATCTCTAACATAGTAATTGGCCAAGTCC
>CAZEQA010000141.1:0-2322 GCA_964514265.1 uncultured Planctomycetia bacterium
TTGAACGCGGTTCTGATGAAGCTTCTAAACTGGCCAAGGAATTAGAAGAGCGCTTAATAAATCTTGGGTTTTTGCCGGAAAAACGCTCCTTTAGGGCACATCTAACTTTAGGCCGCGTCCGCTCTCAACGCAACAACCATCAACTAAAAAGGCTCTTAGAATCCGTAACCTTTCTTCAAAAAACTATGCCAGCCGAAAAAATTGTCCTTTTTAAAAGCACGCTCACGCCCCAAGGTGCAATATACCAGCCCCTGCACGAGGCAAAATTAAGCTGAGCTGCTTCCACACCATTTCATTACCCTAAGCCTGGATTCATCAAGTTGACAGATGTGTTTGCGCTTAAAATCTAAATAAGCAGGGTAATTATCTTCGATCGGAATAAAACCACAAGTGCTTACAAACTGCTCTACGTGTGTAACCCCATATATAGGCTTCCGGAAGCCTCTTCTTTTTGCCTCCTGCACAAGAAAGTTAAGCAACTTTGCGCCAATGCCCTTTTTTCGATGATAATAATCTACCCCCAGGGAGGCAATTTCGAAAAAATCTCCGTGGTCAATTATCCTGCCAAAGGAAATTACGCTATCCTTTATTCTGGCTACAAAAAATTGCCTCCAGTGTATATTTGTTGAATCCAAGAGATATTTCTCAATTTTCCCCAGGATATAGGGGAAATCTTTCTCTCTAGCTTTTGAAATCTTTATGTCCATTTTAAACCAACGCCTTGAAGAACTGTTCCCAAAGGCAACTGTTCCCAATTACACAATTAAGCAATGTCAACACCTTACACCAAAGAAGGAAAAACCCTTGTGACTATCTGTAAAACTATGTTTGTATAAATTCCAGCGATAAGGTCATCTCCCATTATGCCGCAACTGCCAGCAATCCTCTCAATCTTATTGGCCGGGTAAACTTTGACTGCATCTAACATACGAAAGATGAAGAAACCTGTGACCAATAGTGCCAAATCTAAGCGTAAACCCCAAAAGGCCAAAAGTAAACCCGCTACTTCGTCAATAACTATTTTGTTCGAATCCTTCTCTTGAAATATCTTTTCGGCACGACCAGCAACCAAAAATCCTATTGCACTTACTGAAATCAATAAAATTGTATATAGATAAAAACTATTTCTGAATAAAAGATATAGAGCCAAACCAGCACAGGATGCAATTGTGCCGGGGATCCAAGGACTATATCCCAGATAAAGGAAAGTGGCAATAAGTTTAATCAGACTTTTCATTGGCAGCAAAAAGGATTCTTTTGTTTCTTATAAGATATGATAGGCCGGAGATCAAGGTGAGGATTACAGTAAAGAGCATCAGATAAAATACACCGCGCCTAAACCAGAGTTCCTTGAGGGGACTCCAAAAACCTTCGGCTGACTCTCTGATAATCAAAAATATCAAAATGGAGATAATTGTAACCATCTGGGAGACAGTCTTGTGTTTTCCCACTAAGGAAGCAGCAAAAACCCTGCCTCGTGTAGCCGCACTAATTCTTAAACCGGTAATTACCAATTCTCTAAAAATAATAATTATTACCATCCAGGCAGGAATTATCTTCATCTCTACAAAAGCCAGGAAGGCGGCCAGAATGAGGATTTTATCGGCAATGGGGTCCATCAGGCGACCAAAATCATTCTCTAATTTGTTTCTGCGGGCGATGCGGCCATCAAGAAAATCGGTTAAACAGGCAAGGCAAAAGGTAAACAGTGCCAGATATTTTGCCGTAATACCCTGGCAAAACAAAAGAAACATAAATATAAAGGCCAATGCTATGCGTGAAAGAGTTAGCTTGTTAGGCAGGTTCATTGTTCTTTAGTCTCCCCTATTAAATCATACTCTAAGGTATCGGTAATTTTTGCCTTCACAAAATCGCCGATTTTTAGGCCTCTTTTAGACTTCACATATACGCAACCGTCGACTTCCGGGGCATCGTATTGAGTCCGCCCCAGAAACAGGCTTTTGTCCTGTGTATCCTGCTCATCAATAAGTATGTCCAGCTCTCTATCTACAAAGCCTTGATTAATCTTTGCAGAAATATCTTGCTGCAGAGAAAGGACTTGATTATATCGAGACTCCTTTACTTTCTCCGGAATTTGCTGGGTAAAATTATAAGCAGGGGTATTGACTTCCCTTGAATATTTAAACAAACCTAACCTCTCAAACTTTGTATCCTTGATAAAATCCAAAAGTCCTTTAAATTGCCTGTCTGTTTCCCCGGGAAAACCGACTATTAAACTCGTCCTGATAGCCAGATCCGGTATTTCTTTTCTTAATCTCTCAATCAAGGAAAAAATCTCTTTGCGGGAAATCCTCCGGTTCA
>CAZEQA010000141.1:2332-4239 GCA_964514265.1 uncultured Planctomycetia bacterium
GGCAAGTCGATATATTTACAGATTGCTGATTCCTCTTTAATTACTTTAATCAACTCGTTAGAAAAGTGCCTCGGGTGGGTATAGAGCAGGCGTATCCATCTGCCTTTGGCCTTGGCGGAAAGCTTTCTAAGAAGCTCAGCAAACCTTGTTCGCCCATATAAATCTTGCCCATACATTGTAGTGTCCTGGCCAATTAAATTAATCTCGCTGACTCTTCGTTTATTAAAAAGTTTATTAGCCTCCTTGAGAATAGAATCTATCGGCCGGCTGCGGTATCTTCCCCGCAAACTCGGGATTATACAGTAACTGCAGCGATTATTGCAACCTTCGCATACCTTTACATAGGCAAAATGTCTGGGTGTAAGAAATACGCGGGGAGATAAATGTGTATATAGACTGGCCACACCAATAAAGGCATCTACTTCTTTAAGTTCATCGAACAATTCGTCCTTGTATCTCTGCACTAAACATCCGCATACTATAATCTTATTGATTTTTTTATCTTTTTTTAATTGGCAGAGTTTAAGAATGATATCAATAGATTCTTCTTCTGCCTCCCGGATAAAGCAGCAGGTATTGACGATTGCTACATCGGCCTCTGCAATCTCATCACAGACAGCAAAACCTGCCTTTTTTAAATATCCCAGAATTACTTCCGCATCCACCAGGTTCCTGGCACAACCCAGGCTCAACATTCCTACTTTAGTTTTCATCTGTCTCATAAATCAAGAAAATCGCTTCGCGATAACTCTTAAGCGATTTTCGCAGTGGTACGCTGTTTATACTTTCCTATACCATAAAAAATCGGGTTTCCCCCGACAATGTTATCTGTGAACTGTTATCTGTGAACTGTTATCTTCCTTCAATCCCCTCGTGTGTAATTATTAAACCTCTTTTAACCTTTGCCTTTTTTAAATTTATCGGCTTTCCGTTAAGGTATACATATAAAGCCTCGGGCTTGCCTATGCGCAATTCTATTTCATCTTTGGCCTGCCATTTTTCTACCTGGCCTTTCTGTAAAGTATTCTGAAAGATTATCCGTCCATCCGCTTTTACTTTCAGCCAGCAATCATCCTTAGTCCCAACCTGCAAGATTAAGTCCTCCTTTTTAACTGGAGGTGCAGGTGCAGGCACTACTTTTACATCAACCTTTGTCGCCCTGACTTGCGGAGGAGGCTTAAAGATATGTCTTAAGACGAAACGAAAATAGACGACAAAAATAATGAGGAGAGCTAAAATTAAGACTGCTCTAAAAACAAAAAACAGATTAATCGGCCGGGATTTTTTCTGTTCTAATTCTTTAACGACCTTCGCGGGGGAGGGTTCTACCTTCTGGCTATCAATATACTCTTTAATTAGTTGTTCGCTATCTAATCCTAAATATTGGGCATAGGTCTTTAAAAATCCTTTTATATAGACGGGGCTTAAGAAGTTATGCGCCCTGTCCTCTTCCAGCGCTTCCAACACCCGTGAATGAACCTTGGTCTGTTTATAGACCTCATCTAAAGAGAGGCCTTTCTCTAGCCTTGCCCTTTTTAACTTCTCGCCTACAGTCTGCATAAAACTCAGTTTGGCCCCTTTTGTGTTTCCTGGCTGGTGTCTTTCTCCACCAAAATCTCTCGCGGCCTGGAGCCACGATAAGGACCAACGATACCTTCTTCCTCCATCATATCGATCAAGCGGGCAGCCCGGGTGTAGCCTAGACCCAGTCTCCTTTGCAACATAGACACGGATGCCTGATTTGTTTGTAAAATTACTTTTACTGCTTCCTCAAACAGTTCGTCTTTTTCAAATCTCTTAGCAAAGCCGGCTTTTCTCTCTTGTGCCTCCAGAAGCTCCTGATTATAAAGGGGGGGCCTCTGTCTCTTTATAAAGTCCACAATCTTTACAAAATCGATGTCATAAAT
>CAZEQA010000142.1:0-4189 GCA_964514265.1 uncultured Planctomycetia bacterium
TTCAAGAGGTTATCATGGTCGGGACGGCCGGACTCGAACCGGCGACCCCTTGAACCCCATTCAAGTGCGCTTCCAAGCTGCGCCACGTCCCGTTACAAATGTGCTAAGTAATGCCTAAGCCTGTTCTTAAGGTACTTTTTGCCCATACCAGTCTTTAAAAATTTCTCCCTGGCAATGGCATCGTTTTTGTCTATACAGGCTTCGTAATATATTAACTTAAATGGTAGCCTAGACCTTGTAGACGGTTCGCTCCCAGCATTGTGTTCTTTAAGACGGCGTCTTAGGTTATCCGTAACTCCGGCATAAAACTTCTTATCCTTCTGACTCAAAAGGACATAGACATAATACATAGTAGGCATATTTAGGGCCTATTATACCCGCTTTTTTGAGACTTGTAAAGAAGGATTTTCTACATATTTCTTTACAGAAAGAAGGCTAAGGCAGATTGCGGTTATAAAAGATAATTATGAACAAGTAAGAAACTTTAGCCAGCTTGTGAATGATATGCAATTTGAATTAAATGGGGAGATCGATTAGGTAGAATTAGAATCAGAAAAATCCGACATGTCTATTTTATTTAGACCTTTCGTTATAGTGGAATTACGAAAGTCTATCCTTTAGGATTATCGCAATTTAATAAAACTATCTTTGTAGTCTTTCTTTAATGTCTTTAAAAACTCGCTTGCCTGATCTTCAGTATCAAAATTACCTACGCAGACTCTATACCAAACTCCTTTTTCGCCTAAGTCGGTAGCCGATATTGTGGGTGAGAAATCTGCTTTCCCTAATTCTTTTACCACTATTTCCGCCTTTGCTCTATCCTGGAATGAAGCCACCTGAATAGTAAATGGTTTCTGCGGCAATTCCGGGGAGACTTTTTCTTCTGGCTTGGGTTCATCCTCGGTCTTACTCTCTAACACTCCTTTAACCGCTTCCTCTGGTTCTTTAGCCTCTGGTGCAATAACCTCTTTCTCAATAGTAGACCATCCCACCTGCTCAGCTGGTGCTCTCCTCCTCATCCGAAATTGCCAAACACCAACAACGATTATCCCCACCACCAGAGCTAGAGAAAGTAATCCTAGGAGAGATTGCTTAAAATCATCTTTTCCGTTCATATCATCTCCCTGCTTTTTTTAGAAATCTACAGATGAAGTAAAACCTTGGCAATCTCAAAATACATTATTAGGCCAGAATTACTGAAATATCATCTGGTAATAGCTATTTATGGTTTTAAGATAATTGGTAAATAAAATTCCTAAGTAATAACTCAAGATAATAACCATGGCAGTTATGATTATCTTGGTTTTCCGACTGAACCGGGGATTAAACCAAAGTAACGGCAAGGCAAACGGACCAACACATAGAAAGGCAATTACCAATGAGGAAGTTCTAAAATACCACTTAGCTGGCTCTTTTTTAATTAAAAACTCTCCACAATGCCTACACTTTATCGCCTCATCTTGTATCTCTTCAGCACAAAAAGGGCATTTTTTCATCGCCTCTCCTTTAGATCTCCTCCTCCAACGTTTTTTAGTATTTAGCCAAGTGTATCAGCTTGTTTCTGTAGTTCTATAATCTTTGTAGATACAAATTTATTAAGTTTTTTTCTTTCTATAAATCCTTCTATTTTATTGTGTTCGTCAATTACAGGTAGATAATCGATATCATATCTATTTAATGTTTCTTTAACTTCAGATATTGGGGCTTCAGCAGAAGTCTTAGCTATGACCGGCTGCATTAAATCATTAGCTAAAATAAGGCCTCCTATGTCTGTCTCCAAAAATGTCTGTTTTATGCTTTCTACAGTTATAATTCCTCGCAATTTTCTATCTTTATTTATTACGGGATAATATAAGTAATCATTATTGCTGAATATTCTCAAAATGCCCGCTAATTGCATGTTTTCATATATGAGCGGGGGGTTCTTATCCATCAGGTCTTTCGCCTTACTTTTTTGAACTACGTCTTCCTCTGTAATATTTAATCCTACTTCACCGGCTTTTGTTACTGCTACTTTGACAAAGGCAGGTCCAGCAATTTCAAGGATAAACGTAGTAGCAGTTACAATGACGACTATCGCACTGCCAATTTCACCAGGAAAGTAATTACTGGCCAAAATAGATAGACCAATAGCGACGCCAGCTTGACTTAAAAGACATAGTGGCAGATATTTTTGTACTGTTTTTGGTGCATTTGCAATGCGTGCACCGAAACTTGCGCCTATTGCCTTTCCTCCAGTTCTTCCAACAAGATAGGTACATCCCAGTAATATCATAGGGAACGTCATATGTCTAATATTCAATTTCGCACCCACAAGCACAAAAAAGAGGACAAAGATAGGAGAGGCAAATTCTTCGACTACTTTGAAGATGGCCTCACTCTTTCGCGGGATAAAATTCACAACAATAACTCCTAAGGTCATAGCTGCTAATAACATATCGACATGAATTGCCAGAGTTAAACCTGAGACAAGGAGTACTGTTCCAATAGAAAGAGCAAGAAGTCTTTTTTCCTCAGCATATCTTTTAAGTAGTTTGCTGAGAACAAAGCCTCCAAGAGCCCCAATTGCTACAGCCCCACCAATTTCATACAAAGGATGAATAAATGTCTTTAATGCGGCATTGTTGATATTGCCGCTTAGACTGCCCGCAATACTAGAAGCAATAGCAAAAAGTAAAAGCGCTAAAGCATCATCCAAAGCAACAATGCCTAGCACAGTCCTGGTTAAGGGGCCTCGGGTCTTATATTCCCTTAATACCTCGGAGGTAGCCGCAGGAGCTGTAGCTGAGGCAATAGCACCTAACAATAAACCAAGTATCCAGGCAAATTTCCAATTTCCAAATAATAAGCCCCCTGTAACACCCACAGAGATAGAAACCACCAAAAATGCGGCAATGCCTTCAAACAATAAAATATTTATCAACTGTTTTCCATATTTAACTAAGACTTCTTTTTTTAACTCTCCCCCAATCATAAAACCAATTAAACCCAGGGCAAAATAAGTGAAAGGCTCTAGAGTCTTAATTGTATCGTGGCCTACGACTTTTAAACCTGAGACACCAATTATAATTCCTATAGTAATGTACCCCACTACCTGGGGAATGCGAATTTTCTGAAACAAGCGGCCCCCGATAGTTCCACCAAACAAGGCTAACCCCAAAAGAAACAATATATTCAGATGCATAACAGATATTCTGTTTAAAATATGATTTGCCTGCTCAAACATCATTACCTCTTGTCAGCTTTTTTAAATTCATCTACGATTTCTTTTGGGCTAGTTGCTTCAAGAAGTGAATTCCTAAAAGATTCTTCTTTTAAAACTTTAGTTAAACGGGCTAAAATCTTTAAATAACCGCCTAATCCTTGCCTTTTCGGTGTGCCCAATAAAAAGATTAGTTTGGCTGGTTTGTTGTCTACAGAGTTAAATTCCACACCTTCGCAAGACCTGCCAAAAGCGATTACAAAATCTGTTACAGCATTGGTTCTTGCATGAGGAATAGCTATTTCATAACCAATTCCCGTTGTAGCCAGCTTTTCTCGCTCAAGTACATCTTTAACGAAAGTTTCAAAATCAACTATCCCTTTTGCGTCTTTTAAAAGAGATGCTATTTCTTTGATTGCCTCTTGCTTATCTTGCGCTTTTAAGTCAAGCAATATCCAGTCTTCCCTAAGATAATCTCTAACTTTCATCTTAAGAGCTCCTTTAGATTTACTTATTTAATCTCCATCTTGCCTCAACCCCGAGTAAGCTATGTGGAGCAATCTTTAGCAATTTTCCCCAATATTTCAAAGCCTTCTTATGTTTTTCTAATCTCGAATATGCTAGTCCTAGTTCATAGAGCAAAATAATAGATTGAGGGTTGATTGTTAACCCTTTCTTATATATCTCAATTGCCTTTTTATAGTCATTCTTTTGAAAATAAAGTCTACCCAGGTAATACTTGACATCATTTTCTATTAACTCTAACAAATATTTTGCTTTTTGCCTATCTTCTACTATCACTGCAAGAGCCTTAGCATATCTACTCGATACTGCTCCTTTTTAAAAAAGGAAACTTGTGTTTTTTGTCAATCAAAGAGGAGGCAAAGAAGGCATTTAAGATAAGCTTATCTGTGATGCATTGCAATTATCAATATTTTCATCAGCTATAGAAACCATAGCGTATAAATTAGCATTGAATCCAGAGCC
>CAZEQA010000143.1:0-4155 GCA_964514265.1 uncultured Planctomycetia bacterium
CTAAAGTTGGGGGTAATAAAACTAAAGCTGCTAAAATCCTCAAAATAGACCGCATCACACTCTATTCTAAGATAAAAGAGTTTCAACTGGGATAAGTGTAAGATGAATTCTACAAAAGTATAGAGCCAGCCTTACAATTTCTAAATCCAAAACCTCTCTGTTTCAAGCCAGTCAAAAATCTCACAAATTCTATTTCTGTAACATATTTGAAATAAAGAAGATACACAAGTCCAATTTCTTTTCTGTAAAGGCAACCTTTGGCACGATAATTGCTCTATATTATAATTAGGTGGATTATAGAAGCATGAGACAGTTAGATAGATATTTTAAAGACTCACCCTATAAATCAAA
Organism: uncultured Planctomycetia bacterium; assembly: GCA_964514265.1. Lineage (GTDB taxonomy): Bacteria > Omnitrophota > Gorgyraeia > JAFGHF01 > JAFGHF01 > CAZEQA01. The sequence continues at coordinate 352 of CAZEQA010000143.1, forward strand.
GAGCGTTCTTCTTGTCGATGATGAAGAGGACCTGGGATGGATTATGAAAGAGATTTTCAGGGAAGCGGGTCACAGCCTTATTTGCGCTACCACCGCCAGAGAGGGTATAGAAAAATTCAAAAATTCAAGAAATCTGGACATGGCGATTATAGACTTGAGGTTGGGCAGGGAAAGCGGTTTAACATTTGCAAGAAAGGCGAAAGCAATTAACGACAAAGTGAAACTTGTAATGATATCTGCCTTTAGAACTTCAGATACAAAGACAAGAGCAAGACGTTTAGGTATCCGTCATTTTCTGGATAAACCAATAAGGGTAGAAACCTTGTTGGACATAATCAACAATGAGTGACTATAGTTAGGTGGGTTTTAAAATGACCAAAGCTCATCAATATATATTAAATGAGGTTAAAGTAATAGAGAAAGAATGCCTGAAAAAAGGCATCTCGCCAATTGAATGGATAGAGAGATATGCTGAAGGATATCACCGGAAATGGGGAAATGACAGCATGCCAAGACTGGTATGCTTAAAAAGAAGGAGGGGGTGAGGCAATGAAAAAGGCAGGTGTGGTAGGTATGCTTCTCTTTTTCTTGCTAAGCGCAGTGGCAATTCCTGTCTTTGCGCAAGGGAAAGGTGAGGCGGCGGCTACTCAGGAGGCTGGTTTTCAGATGACGGTATTGGTGCCAGTTAAAGCTTCGCTTGCTAAATTAGGTGCTTATTTGCCAAAACTGGGCGGTTTGTTGTTAATCCTTGTTATCGGCGCTTTGCTTGCGGTAGGGCTTGCGATCTTGGTGGAACAGCTTCTGGTCTTCCTGCGGTTAGAAAAAGGGGCTAAGAAAATCAAGATTCCAGAAATCTTGAAGAAAGGTGGTATTGGACTTTCTCTAAGTGAGTTGATTACTGAGATAGTCTTTTTCTTAATTATCATTGTGACCTTAATTACAGCATTGGAATTCTATGGTTTGGTTACAAGCCCCTTTGTTGCTCAAATTCTTACATATATCCCACATGTGATTGCTGCGGTGTTTATTTTGATCCTGGGAATACTTCTGGCGATATTTATCTCCGGGATAATCACATTAGTAGGTGGGAATGTGAGAATTGCTCAAGCCGAGACACTGGGCAACATCGCTAAGTATGCTATTATTGTCGTTGCAGGACTTCTTGCTTTAAGAGAATTAGGTCTCGGGGTTATCTTAACCGATAAATCCAGGGATATAATTTTTGGCGGCTTAGTCTTGGGCTTTGCCCTTGCCTTTGGTTTGGGAGCAAAAGACAAGGCTGGAAAATTTTTGAACGGTACATTTAAGAAATAGTTTGTTGAGATCCTTCGGATGCTCCTTTTTGTCGCATCCTCAGGACTAATTCCGACATACAAGTTATGTCATCCTTCGGATTCCATAACTTGTGTCGTCATTGAGAGGAGGTGAATTAACATGGCAGTAGAAAAAGCAATTGGTTCTTCCAGTTTGGTTGAGGTTATTGACCGAATCCTGGACAAGGGCGTTGTGGTTGATGCCTGGGTAAGAGTCTCTTTAGTAGGAATTGAAATCATTGCTATTGAAGCAAGAGTGGTAGCAGCATCAGTAGAGACCTACCTGAAGTATGCTGAGGCGATTGGTTTGACCGCAACAGCAGCCTAAGGATTGGTCGATAGCTAAAAGGGATTCTTGCCGGGCCATCCTTGCGTCCCTATTGGGGACAAAAAGCATGGGTCGCCAAGGAATTCCTACTTTTCCTAAAGTGAGAGGAAGTAAAAAAGATGCCTGAGGTGGTAGATTTAAAAAAAATTGTTGAAGATGCTATTTCTTCTTATGAAAAAAAAGTAGAAAGTATTAGCACTATTTTTGATCCTACCCCCTTGATTCTTAGTAACCTCCAGGAGTCCATCCATGATTCAAAAGAAGAGAGAGAAAAAATTAATCATCAACTTCGCGATATTCTTGCTAAGGGTGAGCATCTCAGAAAGAAAGACTTTGATAATATGATGCAGCGTATCCTCTCAACCCAGGATCAACGGGAAAAGGAAGTAAGACACTTATTAAAGAATTATTTTAATGAACAGAAGACTATAGCCCACAGTTTAAGAGAGGGTTTAGAGAAGTTTAGAGATTCCTTGGGCCATGGTGAAGTAGCGAGGGTTAAAGAATTCCAGGGTATGATTGGAGAAATCCTGGCCAAACAAAATGGAAGAAAGAACGAAATTGTTTCCAAACTGAAAGAGTTTCAAAAAGAGCAAGGCGGTTTGGCCATCAGGCTTAAGGAACTTTTAGCTAAAGGAAATAGTCTCAGGATACGTGATTTCAAATCAATGGTTAAGGAATTTAGGGTCCAACGGGAGCAACGATTGGCACTGCAAAAGAAAAGGAAAGAAGAGGTAGCTAGGATGCTTACCAGTTTCCGGGAGGTCAGGCGAAGAGACGTCTCTTCATCCAAGGCAACCCATTCCGCTCCTTTTGCTACAAAGAATCTTTCTACAGTAAAAGAGGGTGGGGTTAACATAGATACCCAGCATGGGCAATAAGGTTTAGGTAAAATAAATAAAGAAAATAAAGAAATTGAAAGGAGGAGTAAAAATGGGAATAGCCGATAGCATGAAAAGCATCACCGAGAATATCGTCGCTTCCTGTGATGTGCGGGTAAAGGCCTTGGGCGATTTAGTGCATGATACCCGAAAGACCTTAAAAGGATTTGCCCAAGATAGGAAGAAGATGGCTGAGGAACAGGCTAAATCATTAGGCGATTTTGTAAAAGACCTCACCAAAAATGTAGGCGATATGCTCGAAATGTTTCAGAAGAACCATAGGGAAATGAGCGAAGACCAGGCAAAGAGCCTATCGAATTTTATTAAGAATCTGGCTAAGGATGTAGGTTCAATGGTGAAAGGCTTTCATCGGGACCGCAGCAAGATGTCCGAAGAACTTAAGGACAGACTTGCTAAAGAAGTGAAAGAGATTGAGACCTACGTTAAAAAGAAGCTAAAGGAGTTTGATGAAGCTCACGCTGAGATGTCCGATGCTTTGAAGGAGAGCTTGGCTAAATATGTTCAGGATATAGTGAAGAGCGTTAAGGATATCATTGGCAATGCTCAGAAACTCGTGGCCGAATATAGCTCCGATGCGAAGAAGGCAAAAGAGACATGGCAGAGTATGGCTTCTGCTCTGGCTAAATCCAGAAAAAGCGGGATAATGCCCAGGATTGAAGCCGGAGAAAAAGTAACCACAGTTGAGCAAGCTGTTGCAAAGAAAGGTAAAAAGAAAGGCAAAAAGAGGAGGAAAAGAAAAAATAAGTGAGGCCACAATTTATGTCGCTTTGCTCCATAAATTGTCTGCTCATTTGAGGTAAGATTATGGCTGAGATAAAATGTGCGTTTTGTAAGGGAAAGGGTATAGACCCTTTCGGTTTGCTTTCTAAGTTAGCTGCCTGCCAGGTATGCGCTGGCACAGGTAAAGTTAAGATTGATGAGCCAATAATTGAATGTGCCTTTTGTAAAGGTAGCGGTGTCCACCCACATGCGCGACTTAACTGTTCTGCCTGTAAAGGAAAAGGTAGTGTTACACATAGAGGGACTAAAGAAAAATGTCCTACTTGTGGTGGTACAGGCTATAAGGTAGATGGGAATCTACCTTGTAGCACTTGTGCAGGCAAAGGGGTTATTCATAAGGGTAAAGGAGACTAGTTTTATGGAGAATGTATCAGGGGGAATGGAATCTCTTTCTGAAGACATTGTAACGTCTCATAAGGATAGAGAAAGACGCCTTAAAGACTTAAGGGAAGAAGCAGGAACCATCAGGGCTAGTGCCAGA
>CAZEQA010000144.1:0-4147 GCA_964514265.1 uncultured Planctomycetia bacterium
TTACTTATATTGCCGGTCAAAAGAGATACGCTATGTCCTTTTTTAACTAACTCAGGGCCCAATAAAGACAAATGGGTTTCTACGCCTCCGATAACCGGCCGAAACCCCCAGTGCAACATTGCTATTTTCATTTTGACTTTTCCACTAAGCTATTATGCTTATAAAATCTATCTAAAAGTTCTTTTACCAATCGGCGCTCTTCGTCTTTATCCTTGGCCATCCTTTTAATAACCATTTTCTGGCGCCTGATATATTTTCTGATTCCTTGAGCCAATCTCTTCTTCATCTAACAAAGAGCGCCTTCCCCTATTTTTTAATATTCTAATTCTTGCGAAGGCTCCTCTGCGTCCTCCTCATCGGATAACTGCTTAAGCTCGATACCCATAGCCACTTTTTCGCCTTTTCTAACCACATAGTCCACCCAAACACTGCTTCCGCTGGCAATATCTTTCAGTGAGTCCGCATTGTAAAGCTTCACATCGGGGTCTACAGTATAAGTCACAGCTGCCTCTTCGCCTGTGTCATAATCATACTCTATAACTACAATTTGATTAGAGGACACATTACTTATTGTGCCGTAAGAATATCCCAGCGCTTCTTTCTCTTCTTCCTGAGCAGGCGATACGCCGCAGAGAAAACATATCAAAAAAACCAATGCCGCTACTGCTAAATATCTCTTCATTTCTTACTGCCTCCTTTCCCGGATGTTTTTGTTGACTTTTTTAATTCCTTAAGCATTCCTATGTCCCGTTTAAAGATTTCTAAATCTGCAAGGCCTACAGTAATAGAATTAAGCAACTCGTGGTGGGCCTTATTCTTCGGCCTTACTAAGTAATAATAAACATTAAGCCCCTCTCTTCTGTCGCCTGCCACCCCGGTTAAGCGTAGCCGGGTAAGATGTTTGGAAAGATTTGATTGAGTGGATTGCAAGACTTCACACAGCTCAGTTACATTTAACTCCTGCCTATTAAGCAGGTTTATAATCCTTAAGCGGGTATCATCGGCAAAGGACTTTAATATTTGGCGCGCCCTTTTAATCTTCATCGATATAGTTCCTTTCTGAAACTAATATACTATATGACCAAATGCTCATATAGTATATAACAAAATTTCCTCTTGTCAAGTATTTTTATCTAGAAAAGGCCTGGAGGGATAATTTGATATGTTGCAGTTGGCGGGCAAGATTTAAGTCCCTAATAATTTATTCCTTATATTTTCTAATTTCCCGAAACAGATTAGCTTATCGCCTAAAACAATCTTTGTATCCGCCGCAGGATTAGGAATTATCCCTGTCTGCCTTTCTATGGCCAGAACTGTAATATCTTGAGTCCTTAAATCTGATTCAAGTAGTGTCCTATTCAAAATTGGGTTATCTTTCATAACCTCGATGCTAGAGATACCATATCCGCCCGTTGCAACTAAAAGTTCCTCAAAAGAAACAGGTTTAATAAGTTCTTGCTTTATAATTCGCGCCTTTAGGACTTGCGTTAACTTTCTGGTAAATCCTGAGCGTGTAAAAATTTTGTAAATAACATATATAGAAATTATAATAATTATTAAATTAATCCAGGACAATAAAAAGGAAGGGAAAACCAAATGTATAAAGGGGACGGTGATTTTGGGGAAAAAGATGTTCGGTCTTAAAGAGTTGGCGAAGGTAGCAATCAAGGTCACAAAACCAGCGCTACCTAACACCATAAGTATTGAGGCGATACGTCTTCTCTGAGGATTGCCGGTGATTAATTCCGCCTCTTTGGTGGTAAACCCTGTCCCGGTAAAACAAGATAAGGCCTGAAATTTGGCTAACGACCATTCCAAGCCCGTCAGCTCAAAGGCAATAGCGCCGATTCTTACTATTATAAAGGACACAACAATTGTAACAATAAACAGCAGTAAATTCATAAATTTCCTCCTTTTTAAGTTATAACCATCTTTTTCTTTTAAAATAAGATAGCATCAAAATAGCAACTGCGCATATAACCAGCCAAACTAAGGCATAACCAAAGGGCCACTGAAGTTCCGGCATATATTTAAAATTCATTCCATAGATTCCGGCTATAAAAGTAACGGGAATAAAGATTGTGGCTATTATTGTCAATACCTTCATCACCTCGTTCATCCTGTTGCTGATGCTGGAAAGGTAAATATCCAGCATACCCGAAACCATATCCCTGAATGTCTCGATGGTATCGATAACTTGAATAGTATGGTCATATACATCCCTTAAGTATACGCCTGTAGATTCCTGAATTAACGATGACCCTGCCCTTTGGAGCCCGCTGACAACTTCTCGCAACGGCCAAACCGACTTACGTAAGAAAATTAGTTCTCTTTTTAAGCCGTGGATTACCTGTAAAGCCCGGGGAGTGGGGTTGGCTACCAATTCTTCCCCCATGTCTTCTATTCTTTCTCCGAGTTTTTCCAAAATTACGAAATAATTATCTACGATTGCATCTATTAAAGAATAGGCAAGATAATCCGAACCCATCTTTCTAATGCGGCCCTTTGCGTTTCTGATTCTTTCTCTAATAGAATTAAATACGTCCCCTTCTTTTTCCTGAAATGCAATAGCAAAATTTGACCCCAGAACTATGCTTACCTGTTCTGAATCTATTTCATTCTCTTTTTCATTATAACCCAGCATTTTTAAAACAACAAAAATGTAATCTTCGAAATCTTCCATTTTTGGGCGTTGTCCCGTATTGGCAATGTCTTCTAAGACAAGGGAATGGATGCTAAAATGCGTTCCGAGTTTCTCTATAACCTCGGGATTATGGACACCATCTACATTTACCCAGGTTACGGTAGGTTTATCTTTAAAGGGAAAACACTCCTCCGCCGTCTTTACTTCTTTCTCCTGAAATTGCCCTTCATCATAGTCAATAATGGCAATTTTTACTTTTTGGGCTCCTTCTTCCCCAATATGAACGAGAGTTCCCGGAGCAAGCCCGGCTGTTCTTGATATTTTTTTGATTAGCCTAGCCATTTTATTCACCTCTTATTACTGTCCTTGGTTGAGGGTTGTAATTTGTTATTCAAATAATGCCTTTAGCTTATCCTGGTACTTCTGTGTATTTATAATAATCCTGTTCATCATCCCTACGACTTTATGCGGGTGTTTTCCCACAGCTGTCTCTCCCGAAAGCAGAAGATGGCTCGCCCCGTCTAAAATGGCATTGGCGACATCGCTTACTTCAGCGCGGGTAGGAAGGCTTTCTTCCGTCATACTATCCAAAAGCTGCGTGGCCACAACGGCTGGTTTGCCGTTTAGCCGGCACTTTTTAATTATCTCTTTCTGTAAAACAGGGACTTTATAGATAGGCAGGCAAACCCCCAGGTCTCCCCGGGCAACAATAATGCCGTCGGCTTCTCTAATAATCCCGTCAATATTGCGTAACGCCTCTTTATTTTCCACTTTGGCAAAGATTTTACATTCCGGATGTTTCCTGCGCAGCATATCTTTAATCAGGCGGATATCTTGCGCATTCCTTACAAACGACTGGGCCACAAAATCAAGGCGGTGCTTGATGGCAAAATTCAGGTCTTTTTTGTCTTTCTCTGTTACTGCGGAAAACGTAAGAGATGTATCAAGGATGTTTATTCCCTTTCTTTCTCTGAGGACCCCCGGTGTTGCTACCCTGGTCTTAAGGCGCCTCTTTTCTCTTTTTATCACCTTTAAAAGGATTTTCGCATCGTCAATATAAATTAAACTACCGGGCTTAATTATTCTCAGGGGCCCGGTATAGTCAAAGGGCACTTCCCTATCTTCACCAAGAATATTTTCCTGCGTAAGGTAAAGAATCGCGTTTTTCTTTAAAGGAATTTCCCTTTTTAAGCTGCCCACGCGTATCCGGTATCCCTCCAGGTCCAGCATAATAGCTATTGCCCGCTTCAATTTTTTGTTGAGCGTGCGGATGAGCTTGATTCTTTGTAGGTGCTCCGGAGGTGTTCCGTGGGAAAAATTAAGGCGCACTACATCCAGTCCTGCTAAAAACATTTTCCTTAAGACCGCTTCGCTATTGGTAGAGGGGCCTAACGTAGCAACTATCTTTGTCCTGACCATTGTCCTCCCTCTTTACTATAAAAGGCCAGCGCCTAATTTTTTAAACAGCTCATCGAGCTTCATCACAGGCAGGCCTAGTATATT
>CAZEQA010000145.1:0-4098 GCA_964514265.1 uncultured Planctomycetia bacterium
TCAGAGATTGGCAGTGAAGACAGCTTTGGGTAGTGCGATATTGATGGAGCAATCTAAGGAAAAGCCAGAAGTTTTAAGAAAATTTGTCACATCCAAAGGCGGAACTACAGAAGCCGCTTTTGCTGTGTTCAAAGAGAAAGGATTGGATAAGATTTTAACTTTAGCTTTTAAGGAGGCTGCCAGAAGGGCCAAGAAATTGCAAAAAGAGGAGATAAAGGAATGATCAAGATTGGTATTATTAGTGGCAGCGGTCTTTACAATATAGAAGGCATAGAGGATACAGAAAAAATTCGCTTAGATACACCTTTTGGCAGCCCTTCCGATGAGTTTATTTTAGGTAAATTAGAAGGCAGAGAAGTTGTCTTTTTGCCTCGACACGGCAAAAACCATAAAATTCTTCCCAGTGAACTTAACTACCGAGCCAATATTTACGCAATGAAAAAGTTGGGCGTAGAGAGAATTATCTCTGTCTCAGCCGTAGGTAGCCTTAAAGAAGAGATTAAGCCCCGAGATTTCTTGCTTCCCGACCAATTTGTTGACCGCACAAATCAAGCACGTAAGACCACTTTTTTTGGAGAAGGTATTGTAGCACACATAGGCTTTGCTGAGCCTGTTTGTCCCGCGTTAGTGAAAACACTTTTAGAAGCCGCAAAAAAATTGAATATAACTGTTCATCCCAGAGGAACTTATTTGAATATGGAAGGGCCGGCCTTTTCTACCCGAGCGGAGTCGTATCTTTATAAAAATTGGGGGATGGACATAATTGGGATGACCAATATGCCCGAGGCAAGACTTTCACGTGAGGCGGAAATCTGCTATGTTACTTTGGCTATGGTTACCGATTATGATTGCTGGCATATTGAAGAGGAGACAGTTAGCGCCGATTTAATTATTCAGAATACGCGCAAGAATATCCAGAATGTCAAAAGATTAATTAAGTTGGCTATTACTAAGATTCCCCAGAAGAGGGATTGCTTGTGCTCTTCTGCCTTAAAGAACGCCATTGTTACTTCACCCAAAGAGATTTCAACCTCGGTGAGAAAAAAACTGGATATCATTGTTGGGAAATACATTTAGAACTGGATACTCGATACTCGTGTTACGAGTATCGAGAATCGAGCATCTCAAAATTTAGTTATAGATAAACATGGATTATAAAAGTACGCTGAATTTACCCAGAACTGATTTTCCTATGCAGGCTAGGCTCAAAGAGCTCGAGGCAAGAATTTTAGATTCCTGGAGAAAACAAGATATATACGGCCTAATCAGAAAGAATTCAGCCGGCCTCCCTAAATATATCTTGCATGACGGCCCTCCTTATGCCAACGGCGATATTCATATTGGTCATGCCCTGAATAAAATTCTTAAGGACTTTGTGGTCAAGTATAAGATTATGCGCGGGTTTGACGTGCCTTTTGTTCCCGGGTGGGACTGCCATGGACTACCTGTAGAACTTCAACTTCTTAAAGAATTAGGTATGGCAAAGCATCAGGTAGATAAGGTAGATTTTAGAAAAAAGGCTAAAGACTTTGCCCTCAAATTTGTAAACCTCCAGAGAGAGCAATTTCAAAGACTGGGTGTAATTGGTGACTGGCAAAGGCCTTATTTGACTTTGGATTTTGGTTACGAAAGTGAGATTGTCCGCGCTTTCGGTCAGTTGGCCAAAGCTAAATATATCTATCGCGGCCTTAAACCAATTAACTGGTGTATAAATTGCGAAACTGCTTTAGCTGAGGCCGAGGTAGAATATGAAGACCATCACTCTCCTTCGGTATATGTCAAGTTTAAGTTGTTGGACGCAGAAAATGTAATAAAGAACTTACTACGAACTACGAACTACGAACTACGAACTACTGTTTCTTTCTTAATCTGGACTACTACTCCCTGGACCCTTGTTTCTAATGTAGCTATTGCTGTTCATCCAGAATTTAAATATAGCGTTATAGAACTCTCAAGAGACAGTGATGTAAAAGAAATCTTGATTTTGGCCGAAGAGTTAGTAGACATAGTTATGCGCCAAATAGGGATTAAAGATTATAAAAAGATGGGTGAAATAAAAGGTTCAAGATTAGAGAATCTCAAAGGCCAACATCCCTTTTTGCAGCGCAGCTCCCGGTTGGTCTTGGCTGATTATGTCTCTATGCAGGAAGGCACGGGTCTTGTGCATACTGCTCCTGGACATGGCCAAGAAGACTATTTGACGGGATTGAAATATAGCTTACCAGTAATTATGCCGGTGGATGGGAAAGGACGATTTGACAAAACGTCTGGCGAATTTTCTGGTATTGGTGTTTTTCAGGCAAATGAGTTAATTGTAAATAAAATGAAAGAAAATAAGTCCTTGCTTTATGCTACAGATACACTACATTCCTATCCTCACTGCTGGAGATGCAGGGGGCCATTGATTACCAGAAGCACAAAACAGTGGTTTATTAATGTGGAGCATAAGAATCTAAGAAGAAAGGCATTAAAGGCATTGAAAAAGGTGCAATGGATTCCCGAGGCTGGAGAGGGCCGCATCTCTACTATGATTCAGTCTCGGCCTGATTGGTGTCTTTCGCGACAGAGACTTTGGGGAGTACCCATCCCTGTCTTTTATTGTCGCGCTTGTGGAAAAGAGGCTTTGGACCCGGATATCATAGAACGATTTGCCCGGCTTGTTGCAAAACAGGGAACGGATGCCTGGTTTACTAAAAGTGTGGATGAACTTTTAGGTAAAAAGATTCGTTGTCCTGTTTGCCGAAGAGAAGAGTTTATCAAAGGAGAAGATATTATTGATGTCTGGTTTGATTCTGGGGTCAGCCACCAGGCGGTCCTGGCTAGAGACAACGAACTCAATTTTCCGGCTTCACTTTATCTGGAAGGAAGCGACCAGCATCGTGGGTGGTTTCAGGCTGCCATCTTGACTTCTATTCCCTTAACCGGCAAAGCCCCTTACCAGAGTGTGTTGACCCATGGTTTTGTGGTAGACGGCGAAGGCAAAAAGATGTCAAAATCTCAAGGTAATGTGGTTTCGCCGCAGGAGGTAATTAGAGACTGTGGAGCAGAGATATTGAGGCTGTGGGTGGCTTGCTGTGATTACACCGATGATATAAGAATTTCTCCTCAGATTTTGGCCAGCATTGTTGATTCTTACAGGAAAGTTCGCAATACCCTGCGTTTTCTTTTAGGTAACCTTTATGACTTTAGTCCGGATAAAAAAGTTAAATATGGCAAGCTTGAAGAAATAGATAAGTGGGCATTGTCTGTTTTGGCAGAGCTGTTGAAGGATGCTACTGCGGAGTTTGAACGTTTCCGTTATTACAAGGTCTTTCGCCATCTTTATAATTTTTGCGTACAGGAGATGTCCTCTTTCTATCTGGATATTTTGAAAGATAGACTCTATACCCTGGATAAAGATTCTCTCGGCCGTCGTTCAGCACAGACTGTAACTTATGAAATACTTACCTCGCTTACAAAGACCCTCACCCCCATACTTACCTTTACAGCTGAAGAGGTCTGGGGACATCTTTCTAAGCTTATGGGTACAAAGGAGTCCAATCCGGTCATTTTGAATCGTTGGCCTAAGATAGAACAAAAATGGATTAATCCGACTCTGAATAAGAAAATGGGTAAGTTAAATAAAATTCGCGATGCTGTGCTTAAGGTAATTGAAAACGAAAGGGAAAAAGGATTAATCAAGAGTTCCCTGGAGGCCAGGGTAAGTCTTTTTGTCAGCGAGGATAAACTTTTCCGATCTTTAAAAGAGAACCTTAACTTACTTACAGTAATCTTTATAGTTTCCGATGTTTCCCTGGCGAAAGTAACCGTTTTTCCTAAAGGAATTTTGGGATGTCCAGATATACCTCATCTCGGAATAAAAGTAGGGAGAATAGATTTTCCCAAGTGTGAGCGCTGTTGGAATTATCGTTCTTCGGTAGGCAAAAATCTCCAGCATCCTTTGTTATGTCAGAGATGTGTAGAAGTGATAGAAAAAAGGAGATGCGTAAAATGAATAAAAAGGATTTAGAGAGATTTAAGAAGTTGCTTTTAAAAAAGAGAGAAGAGATAATCGTGGAAATGAATAATATTACCAAAGACTCATTAAGTAAATCGCAA
>CAZEQA010000146.1:0-2875 GCA_964514265.1 uncultured Planctomycetia bacterium
CCAAAGACTTAAGAAAAAATCTTTTAGACAATAGAGAAGAATTGGTAAAAAATGTCAAGGCTCTAAGAGAAGATTTTAGAAGGGAAGAGAAAGAAATTTGCTCTGATTTAACAGAGGCAAGTAAGATTTGGAATAAGATGAAAGAGATTTTAAGGGCTAAGAAGACAAAATCTAGAAAGAGAGGTGAGAAAAAATGATTGATGAGATGACTACGGTACTTGAGCCGTCTCCTTTGCCGGACTTTGTGGAGACTCCTTATATAAAGGAAATTACTAAGAGAGCCCTTTCTTATATTAAGGCTGGTTTTCCTGTCCATTTTAGAGGGATCTCTGGAACAGGAAAGACCACACTGGCTATGCACATCGCCAGCAAGATTAAAAGGCCGGTAGTGATGATTCATGGAGATGAAGAGTTTACCACTTCTAATCTGGTGGGCGGCGAATATGGCTACAGGATTAGAAAGGTTGTGGACCGTTTTATCTCCAGAGTTCTAAAGACAGAAGAGGATATGGTCAAGCGCTGGGTGGATAACCGTCTAACTGTAGCCTGTAAATATGGGTTTACGCTTATTTATGATGAGTTTACCCGTTCGCGGCCCGAGGCAAATAATATACTTCTTTCTATCTTACAGGAGAAGATGATGGATTTACCTGTGGGAAGAGGCGGCGAGGAACCATATTTACGGGTTGACCCAAATTTCACTGCTCTTTTTACCTCCAATCCTGAAGAATATGCCGGTGTGCACAGGAGCCAGGACGCTCTTCGGGATAGGATGATAACTATGGATTTGGACCACTTTGATTATGATACGGAATTAGCTATCACGCGAGCAAAATCCAAACTCTCTAAACCCCATGCTGAGAGGATAGTCAATATTGTCAGGGGCTTGAGGGAATCTAACAAGTGTGAGTTTGCCCCCACCGTTCGCGGCTGTATTATGATTGCCAAAACACTTAGGTTTCAAGGTATTACGCCAGTAAGTGCCAATGGTGTCTTTACCCAGATTTGCCAGGATATACTTTCTTCTGAGACAAGCCGCGTTGGCTCCAAGACCAATCAAAACAGGGTAAAGGAGATAGTTAAGGAGCTGGTGGAAAAGCATAGTGGTGATGGCCGCCACAAATAAAATGAAGGAGGTTCGTTAAATGAAAGTAATGCAGTTGCCAGGTCTTAGAGACGTAAAAAGCATACATTCTGTAGGTGTGCGTTCTATCCCCAAGGTGCAAAGGTCTCCCTATTTAGAGTTGTATACACTGAGTAGAGAAAACCTCAGGCTGGAAAAAGAAATCTACGCTTTAGATAAGAGGAAAAACGCTGCCAGGAGCCGGTTAGATAATATTCTAAAACGGATGGAAAGGTTACAAAAAGAAGTACACCAAGAAGAGAAAATAAAGACCCATAGAGGCCTACCAACGCGACCTTTAAAAACAATGGCAATAAAATATTGATGGATGTCTAAGAGATTGACATGGATTGGAAGACCTTTGACTGGAAAAGCCGGAAAGTAGGACAAAAAGGCGAGGTCCTCACCAGGACAGTTTATAAATGTGGTTTTTGTAAGGGAACAGGACATATGCTTTCGAGAAGATATATAAAATGTCCTGTTTGTTTGGGAGATGGAAGGGCAAAAGTTTCTCCCCCGGCTACTATCTGTGGTTATTGTGACGGAGCGGGCAGGTCACATTTAAACAGAGACCTGACCTGCATTATCTGTAAAGGAAAAGGCGTAGTAAATATAAGCAGTGAAGACATCGAAATATGCCCAACCTGTAAAGGGAGAGGCCGAGAGAAAGGGAATAACCTTCCCTGTTTAACCTGTAAGGGTAAAGGTGTTATCCCCAAGAAATAATTTTATGGTATAGGAAAGTATAAATACGATACCACTTCAAGATCCTTCACTACGTTCAGGATCGTCCATCGAAGTCCTTCGCGAAGCGGAGGACGAAAATTGCATTAGGTCATTGCCGAAGGCAATTTTCTTGATCGCACTCATATTTTTATAAATAATAAAATTCATTGGAGGATAAAATGGTCAAAGGAAAGAAAGAAGAAGGATTGGATATTGATTTTGGCATAGGAAAATTAAGTCTGGGAGGTCTATTTAAGGGCATTGAAAAATTAGTTGACCTGGCCGCAGATTTAAAAGAAACCGGCGGCGAAATCAAGAAAGAAGGCGAAATTGATTTAAGCCATCTTAAAGAAGGCATGAAAGGTGTATTTGGCTTTTCAGTAAAGACAGCGGTAGGAGGAAAGCCAGTAGTTGAACCATTTGGCAATATTAAGAAAAGCCCCAAAGGACCCACAGTTGAAGAAGAAAGAGAACCCATTACTGATGTCTTTGATGAAAAAGAAGAAGTACGAGTTTATGCTGAGATGCCTGGGGTTAGCGAAGAGGATGTAAAACTGGATTTAAAAGGAGATATTCTTGATATTTCAGCTCAAAGTGGAGAGAGAAAATATCATAAAGAAGTCCTCCTTCCAGCAAAAGTGAAACCCGAAACCCTTAGATCGAATTATAAAAATGGTATTTTGGAAGTCAGAATGAAAAAATAGGCCACAGGCTCCATGTTCCATCCTGCAGGATTGAAGCATGCAGCTTGCGCCCTTTAACTTGCGAAATAGTGAATGGCTCTAGCAGGATTAATTAAAGATGCTGTGAAATTAATTTTGCAGAAAAAGAGGCGTAAGAAAGATGGAGACCTGTGCTAAAAGACACAGGTTTTTATTTAAGCGAGGACATAAGTTATGGAGCCATATTTAAGGATTGAGCGACATAACTTATATGTCCGAACTTACCCTTGACATCTTTGATGTCAAGGGTCAAATTCACACCTATAACTTACTCATACTTACGTGTTCGTAAGTTATGTGTTCA
>CAZEQA010000146.1:2885-4095 GCA_964514265.1 uncultured Planctomycetia bacterium
ATGTGTTCATTTGATGAAGAAAGATAACACAACCTTAAATTTGAAAGTTAAAGAGGCACGAGCAAAGGATGTAGGCAGGGCCGTTGCCAGGATTGACCCCCAGGATATGCAGAGCCTGGGATTAGAAGTAGGCGAGATTATAGAGATTAAAGGTAAAAAGAAAACAGCGGCTAAGGTAATGCCCTGTTATGCTCAAGATAGAGGCAAAAAGATTATTCAGATGGATGGGATATCCCGGGAGAATTCACAGATTGGACTGGATGAAAAGGCAAAGGTGCGCAAAATCGATTATAAACCAGCCGGTAAAATTGTCCTTTCTCCTTTAACTATATCAGGTCTTCTTCAAAAGGGAAAGGATACTGAATATATAAGCTCCCTTATTGAGGGATTGCCTGTAACTTCCGGGGATAGGATAAGGGCAAGATTATTTGGCGCCAGGACCTGCGATTTTAGAGTAGAGGACACAATTCCCGATGGAATTGTATTAATAAGCCCTAGTACCTTAATAAGAATGAAGGCAAAAGGGGTTAAGGAAGAAAAAACCAAAGTATCTTATGAGGATATAGGTGGACTTAGCACTCAAATCCAAAGAATTAGAGAGATGATTGAGTTGCCCCTGAAATACCCTGAAGTTTTTGAGAGATTAGGGATAGAGGCGCCAAAGGGTGTGTTTCTTTATGGACCTCCGGGTACGGGCAAAACCTTAATTGCCCGGGCAGTGGCTAATGAAACAGACGCCTATTTTACCAGCATCAGTGGGCCCCAGATCATGGGGAAGTTCTACGGCGAATCGGAGTCCCGCCTTAGAGGTGTATTTGAAGATGCACAGAGCCACGCTCCAGCGATAATTTTTATCGATGAGATAGAATCCATTGCCCCAAAAAGAGAAGAAATGGGCGCGGAAAAACAAGTGGAGCGCAGAGTGGTAGCCCAACTTTTAGCATTAATGGATGGATTAAAGTCCAGAGGTCAGGTTATCGTTATTGCCGCCACCAATCTACCTAATATAGTAGACCCAGCCCTACGGCGACCTGGGCGCTTCGATAGAGAGATATCCATCCCTATCCCGGATAAAAATGGGAGATTAGAAATCTTACAGATTCATACCCGAGGTATGCCTTTAGCAGAAGACGTCAGTTTAGAAAAGTTAGCTGAGATTACGCATGGATTTGTGGGGGCAGATTTAGAGGCTTTGGCCCGGGAAGCAGCG